>CALZDE010000138.1 GCA_945637225.1 uncultured Selenomonadaceae bacterium | reverse complement strand
TTCGTTGATTTCAAGAATGGAAAAAAGCCTTTAAAACTTATAAAGCGTTTATTAGATTTAATTAATGATAAAAATGCTGTGATTATGGACTTTTTTTCAGGATCAGCTACAACAGCACAAGCTGTTATGGAAATAAATGAATATGATAAAGGTAAAAGACAATACATTTTAGTTCAAATACCTGAAAATTTAGATATTAGTTTATCAAAAACTAATGATAATGATACAAAAAAGAGTTTATTAGAATCAATTAAATTTTTAGATAGTATTAATAAACCACATACTATCTGTGAAATTGGCAAGGAGCGTATTCGTCGAGCAGGTGCCAAGATTAAGGCAGAGCACCCCGAAGCAAAAGACCTTGACATAGGTTTTCGTGTCCTTAAGTGCGATTCTTCCAATATGAAGGATGTTTATTACACCCCAGCCGAGACTGTCAACATGAATATGTTTGATTTGGTGGACAACGTGAAAGAAGACCGTACTGCCGAGGATTTACTGTTCCAGTGTATGCTGGAGTTTGATGCACCTCTTTCCAGTTCCATTGAGACTATGACCATAGGTGACAAAACTGTCTACAATGTGGCTGGCGGTCATCTCATGGCTTGTTTTGATACTGATGTTACGGAGGAAGTTATTACCGAGGTGGCGAAGCTGGAGCCTTCCTATTTCGTTATGCGTGATTCTTCTCTTGCCAATGACAGCGTAGCGGCTAATTTTGAGCAGATTTTCAAAACCTATAGCCCATCTACAGAAAGAAGGGTTCTGTAATGGCGGAGATGAAGTTTAAATTTAAGGTACAGCAGTATCAGACTGATGCGGTAGAGGCTGTGGTTGACGTTTTCTCTGGTCAGGTCAAGCGTGATGATAACGATTTTCTTCATAGCCGCAAGACAGTGAAACGTGGTTCAGATACGGAAGAAATGGCTGATTTTTTTGCGGAAGATTCTGAGGAAACAGTTGATGTTATCGGCTACAGCAACACGCCTGTTCAGCTGCCAGATAGCGAGCTTCTGCAAAATATTAACAGGATTCAGGATAAGTACAGTATTAAGCGTAGCAGTCAGTTAATTAAGGAATACAAGCGTTGTGCATTGGATATAGAGATGGAAACTGGTACAGGCAAGACCTACGTCTATATCAAGACTATGTTTGAGTTGTCCAAGCGTTACGGCTGGAACAAGTTTATTGTGGTTATTCCTTCTATTGCTATTCGTGAGGGCGTGAAGAAGTCCTTTCAGGTCATGGAAGAACACTTCATGGAGCAGTACGGCAAGAAGGCTCGTTATTTCGTGTACGATAGTGACAATCTTAATCAGATTAACAATGATTTTGCAACTCAGAATACCCTTTCTGTCATGATTATCAATATGCAGGCATTTAATACTGCATTTAAAGAAGGGGCAAATAACAAGGCTTCTCGCAAAATGTACAGCAGGCGTGATGATTTTGGTTCTCAGATGCCGATTGATGTTATTGCTCAGTGTAACCCTATCATCATACTTGACGAGCCACAGAAGATGGAAGGGCCTGCCACCAAGAAAGCATTGGAGCGGTTTAATCCTTTGTTTACTTTGAATTATTCTGCAACTCACCGCACTAAGCACAATACTGTTTATGCATTAGATGCCCTCGATGCCTACAATAAAAAATTGGTAAAGAAAATCGAGGTTAAGGGATTTGAGCTTCATAATTTGCAGGGGATTGACAGTTATCTCTTTTTGCAGGAAGTGCGTGTTTTTAAGGATAAGCCACCAGTGGCGGTAGTTGATTTTGAGGTTATGCAGGTAAATGGCCCGAAGCGAAAGACCACTGTCTTGCATGTAAAAGATGATTTGTATCACCTGTCTGGCAAGATGAATCAGTACAAAGGATATGTTATTTCTGAGATAAATCCTTACGGTCAGGGCAGTGTTACATTTACTAATGGCGTTACTATTGAGGGGCATAAGGTTTTTGGTGATATGTCTGAGATAGATAAAAGACGTATTCAGATAAGGGAAACCATTCTGGCACATTTTGAGAAAGAGGAAAAGCTCTTTTCTCGTGGCATAAAGACTTTATCGCTATTTTTCATAGATGAGGTAGCGAATTATCGTCAATATGATGCAGATGGTAATGAGGTTTTAGGTGAATATGGCAGGATTTTTGAGGAAGAGTACAATAAAGTCTTTGATGATATGCTGTTAAGTCTCATGGATTCCGATTATAAGCGGTATTTGGAGCGGGTGGCGGATGATGTTCACAAAGTACATACAGGCTATTTTTCAGTGGATAAAAAGGGAAAAAGTGTAGATTCTAAGAAACCGAAAAAGGGTGAGGAGTCAGCAGGTGATGACGATGCTATGCGGGCTTATGACCTTATCATGAAAAATAAGGAAAGACTGCTGAGCTTTGATGAGCCTGTTCGTTTTATATTTTCCCACTCTGCCCTTAGTGAAGGATGGGATAATCCAAATGTATTTCAGATTTGCACTTTAAAGCATGCTAATAGCGAGACTCGCAAACGTCAGGAAGTTGGTCGAGGTATGCGACTGTGTGTAAATCAGGAAGGAAATCGTCAGGACTGGGCAACGCTGGAAGATAGTGTACATGATGTAAATCTGCTGACAGTTATTGCCAGTGAAAGCTACGAGAAGTTTGTCAGTGACTTGCAGAATGACATGAAAGAAAATCTTCGTGAAAGACCTGTTAAGGTTGATATAGATGTATTTAAAAATCGTATTATTAAGACCAAAACGAAGGAAATTAAAATCACGAATGAGCAGGCAAGTCAGCTCTACCTTTACATGGCTTCAAATGGCTACATAGACAATGAAACTCAAAAAGTATCGGATAAATTTCGTGAAGATGTAGAAAATAAAACGTTGGCACCAGTACAACAGCCAGCTATAAAGGAAATTCAGTCAGAGGTGCATGATTTTGTTACAGCATTATTTGTTGATGACAGCATGGCAGATATGATAGGTAATGCCAACGAAACAAAGGTAATGGAAAATAAGCCAAATGATAATTTTTACAAGAAGGAGTTTCAGGCACTTTGGAACAAGATTAACCATAAATACAGCTACCGTGTATCTTTTGATAGTACCGAGCTTATTCATAAATCTATTCGTTATATAAATGAAAATTTGCGTGTAGCAGAAGTAAAATATACTCTTAAGGTTGGCAGGCAACAGGATGAAATTCAGCAGCGGCAGTTGGAAAGTGGCGATACATTTAATGTGAGCCGCAGCAAGATACATACGCTGAAAGAGGCACATAGCAGTAGTATTAAGTATGATTTGCTTCATGAGATTTCCAGTCGGACTGACCTTACACGACGTACTGTTGCAGATGTTTTACGTGGTTTGTATACTACTACTTTAGCTATGTTTAAGGCAAATCCAGAGGAATTTATTCGCAAGGTCAGCACCATGATCAACGAACAGAAAGCTAATATGATAGTAGAAGGTGTGGAGTACGATACTACTAATGAAACCTTTGATAGCAGTATTTTTAATGCAGATATCAGTAAAATTCCGTTTAGCAAGAAATTTGATGCAAAGAAACATGTGTTGGATTATGTGGTGACAGATGGCCTAGCGGAAAAAAGTGTTGAGCGTAAATTTGCAGAGGCACTTGATTCAGCAGATGAGGTAGAGGTGTATGCAAAACTTCCTAGAGGCTTCTATATCCCAACTCCTGTAGGTAATTATTCCCCTGATTGGGCTATTGCTTTTAAAGAGGGAACCGTACAGCACATTTACTTTGTAGCAGAAACCAAGGGAACTAATTCCAGCTTGGAAATCAAACCTATAGAAAAAGCTAAAATTCAGTGTGCAGGCAAGCTGTTTGCAAAATTATCTGGCGGTGAGGTACGCTACGGACAGGTGAAGGATTATGGTTCTTTGATGAAGATTGTGATGGGGAAATGCTGATATGGAAATTATAGATAATGTCAATGTAAAACTGCATGAAGCTATGCGGATGGATTTGCATAAGGGAAGCAAGGTTTCTATTGCGGCAGCCTATTTTTCCATATATGCCTTTGAAAAGCTGAAAAAGGAACTGAAAAATATTGATAAATTGCGTTTTGTTTTTACAGAGCCTACCTTCAATGCAGAATCATCAAAGAAAGAGAAGAGAGAATTTTATATCCCTCGTCTTAATCGTGAGCGTGGTATATATGGCACTGAGTTTGAGGTGCGTCTGCGTAACGAACTGACTCAAAAGGCTATTGCTAGAGAATGTGCTGAGTGGTTAAAGGATAAAGCAATATTTAAGTCCAATAATCCTAAAAGACAGATACCACGTTTTATGCTGATCGATGATAAAAGCTATATACCAATTAATGGCTTTACTACAACAGAATTGGGATATGAGCAGGGAAATGATGCCTTTTTTGCTATAACTAAAATGGAAGCACCTATGTCGATGGCACTGATGCAGAATTTTGATATGTTGTGGCAGGATGAGGAAAATTTACATGATATTACAGATATTGTGATTAATAGTATTTCTTCTGCTTACAGAGAAAATTCTCCTGAGTTTATCTATTTTGTTGTGTTGTATAATATCTTTCATGAGTTTTTGGAGGATATTTCTGAAGATGAATTACCTAATGAGCGTACTGGTTTTAAGAACAGTATTATTTGGAATAAGTTATTTAATTTTCAAAAGGATGCTGCTTTGGGTATCATAAGCAAGCTGGAAAAGTATAATGGTTGTATATTGGCAGATAGCGTAGGCTTAGGCAAAACCTTTACTGCGTTGGCTGTCATTAAGTATTACGAAAACCGTAATAAGACAGTGCTGGTACTTTGTCCAAAAAAATTAGGTGATAATTGGAATACTTACAAAGGGAACTATATTAACAACCCTATCGCTAAGGATAGACTTAATTACGATGTCCTATTCCATACTGACATGAGCCGTACCACTGGTAAATCCAATGGTATAGATTTAAGTCGCATTAATTGGGGAAACTATGATTTAGTTGTAATAGATGAATCGCACAATTTCCGCAATGGTGGTCAGGTGGATAAAAATGGCAGGGATAATCGTTACAATAGGCTGATGAAGCATGTTATGCAGACTGGTGTTAAGACTAAGGTTCTCATGCTCTCTGCTACACCTGTCAATAATCGCTTTAATGATTTACGTAATCAGCTTCAGTTAGCCTATGAAGGTAATGCAAGAGAAATCAATGAAAAACTTGAATTGGACACTGGCATAGATGAAATATTTAGGCAAGCACAGGGAGCTTATAATAAATGGGTTAAGTCTGAGCCAGAGGAACGTACCTTAGAAAATCTGCTGAAATCACTTAGCTTTGATTTTTTCAATCTGCTTGATGAAGTGACTATAGCACGTTCTCGCAAGCATATTGAGAAGTATTATGACACAGCAGATATAGGGAAATTCCCTAAGAGATTACCACCTATTTCCTACAGACCGCCTCTTACGGACAAGATGGATATTATTTCCTTTGATGAAATCTTTGAACATCTTATGAAGCTGGAATTATCTATTTACACGCCAACTTTGTTTATTCTGCCAATTATGAAGCACAAATATGCAGAGATATATGGTGATGATAAAATAAATGTAGGCTTTAATCAGGAAAACCGAGAAATAGGCTTGCGTAATCTCATGGCGATTAATCTGTTGAAGCGTTTGGAAAGCTCTGTATATGCCTTTAGTATTACCATTGGTAAAATTCATTATCGCATAAAACAGGCTATCGAGAAAATTGATAAAATGGATAAAAACGCTGATTTTACTGATGATTTGTCAGAAATGGATTTAGACATGGAGGATGAATCTTTCAC
>CALZDE010000137.1 GCA_945637225.1 uncultured Selenomonadaceae bacterium | reverse complement strand
ATTAATGCTAATGTCATTCATATATTAGTGTATTTAGGCGGTCATAGTGCTGGTGGCATGGTATTGATGGTGATGGCGTATAGACCATCTCCTGTGCAGATTTGTGGTATTGGCTGGCTTTCTACTACTGGCTGTGATTTCGTTGATTATTATCTGACAGATGAGTTTTTAGGAAATAAATTTTCAGGACTATTTTCCGAAAAGCTGATAAAATTAAAAAATTGTTTTTTATGTTACGAGCCAATAAAGGAATTTCCAAAGATAAATTGGGAATTAAAAGATAAAATAACCTTTGGAGTATTCAGTAATTTTGATAAAATAACGGATGAACAGCTGATTTTATGGCAGGAAATTTTATTAAAGGTACCAGATTCAAAGCTGATATTAAAGGATACAACTGCTATTATTACTAGAATTGAAGCTATGAAGCAGAGAGCATATGCCTTGGGAATTGACAACGTGGAAATCAGGTCAGCTTCCGAGAATTATCTTGAAGAGTATAATGAAATAGATATTGCATTTGATACATATCCGTATGAAGGCGGTACAACATTATGTGAAGCTCTTTATATGGGCGTGCCAATGATTTGTCTCAGAGGAGACAGCCACAGCAGAAATATTGCGGCAAGTATTCTTCACTACGTCGGTAAGGAGGAATTATTAGCTGACGATGAATCAGATTATGTAGAAAAAGCCGTTTCATTGGCTAATAATACAGATAGAATAAAAAATTACCGTACTAATATGAGAAGCGACGTTAAATCATATTTTTTGTTGCGATGTAACAATTATATAAGAGAAATTGAAGAAATATTCCAAAATTTAGTAATAATTATTTGAAATTACGCCATCTTATGATATAATGAAAAATGGTATGGGATAATTTTTAATACGAAGGTGGATAACTATGAAAAAGAAGCTTACTATACAGGATATAGCTGATATGGCAGGAGTTTCAAAGGCGGCAGTTTCCAGATATATGAATGATGGATATATTAGTAAGGAAAAAGCTGAAAAAATTAAAACTATAATCGAAGAAACAGGATACAGAGGAAATTTTTTTGCTAAAAGACTGAAAACAAAAGAAAGTAAGCTTATAGGTGTAGTTTTGCCACGTATTGATTCTGTTACTGTTGGTAAATTGCTGTCTGGAATTTATTCTGTTATGGATAAAAACGGATATCAGGAAATGTTTTTGGTCAGCAAGCTTAGTATAGATAAAGAAATAAGATGTATAAAAAAGTTGTATCAGCAGGGTGTAGATGGTATTATCGTAGATTCTGTAGGTATTACAGAGGAACATTTAGAGGTAATAGATAAATTGGATGTTCCTGTTATTTTTACAGGTCAGCAGCATCAAGCAGTCAACAGTATAAAGGTGGATGACCTTTCTGCTGGTTTATTGATGGGACGTTATCTGAGGGATATGGGCCATAAGAAGGCGATTTTTGCCGGTGTTACCGAGACAGATATTGCGGTAGGTATAGATAGAAAAAATGGTTTTTATAAGGGCTTTTTAACTGACAATCCTGAGGCTGAGATAAAGTTTATGGAGGTGGGCTTTGATTTCCAGTCCGCTTATGAAAAGGCACCTGAGATGGTGAAGGGGGATTTCAAGCCTACAGTTATTGCTGGTGCGACAGATAATATAAGCTTAGGTGTTTTGCGTTACCTCCATGAGAAAGGTGTCAGGGTACCAGAGGAAATTTCCTTAGTCGGTTTCGGCGGTTATGCGATGGGAACAATTTCTTATCCTGCGCTCACGACAATTGAATTTGATTATAAATTACTTGGACAAAAGGCGGCTCTGGGAATGCTGGAGCTCCTTAATGGTGATGAAATAACAGACCACGGTGAATTTACTTTAGAGTTTATACCTCGCGAAAGTGTAGCAGATCTATGCAGTGAAAGGAAGTAAAACTATGAAAGCCGTAATTTTAGATGGATACACCATTAATCCTGGGGACTTATCATGGCAGAAGCTGGCGGAAATGGTAGAACTGGAAGCACATGATTATACTCCGCCAACTGACAGAAGCGAAACCATTAAACGTATCGGTGATGCAGAAATTCTTCTTACAAGCAAAAGTATTATTGATGAGGAAGTATTTGCTAATTGTCCTAATTTAAAATTTTTGAGTGTTTTGGCAACTGGTTATAATGTAGTAGACATCGAAGCGGCGAGAAAGCATAATGTAACGGTTTCCAATGTGCCAGCATATAGTACAGATACCGTAGCCCAGCATACCATAGCACTGCTTTTGGAAATATGCAACAACGTAGGTCATCATGCAAAGACTGTCATGGATGGAAGATGGTCAAAGAGCAGGGATTTCTGTTATTGGGATTTTCCTGTTATGGAGCTGGCAGGAAAGACAATGGGAATTGTGGGATTCGGCAATATTGGTCAGAAGGTGGCTGATATTGCGGCGGCTCTTGGCATGAAGGTCATGGTTTACAATTCTCATCGTGTCGGTGAAAAAAATAAATTTGGTGAGTATGCGTCTTTAGATAAATTCTTATCTGAGTCAGATATTATTTCTCTTCATTGTCCTATGACGAGTGAAACAAAGGAATTTGTGCGTGAGGAAAATATTGCCAAGATGAAGGATGGCGTAATTATCCTTAATACAAGCAGGGGACAGCTGATAAAAGACGAGGATTTGAAGGAGGCTTTGGAAAGCGGTAAGGTGGGAGCTGCAGGTCTTGATGTAGTTTCAGTAGAGCCAATGAAGGAAGATAATCCGCTTTTAAAGGCAAAAAACATCTTTATAACTCCTCATATTGCCTGGGCCTCAAAGGAAGCAAGACAGAGATTGATTGATGTAACAGTTGGAAATATCAAAGCATTTATTGATAAAAAGCCTATAAATGTTGTAAGCTAATTTTTTAAAAATTTTACTTGACATGCAAGTTTTAGTATGGTATACTATCATAGTAACGTTTGGAGAGGTGTCCGAGTGGTTTAAGGAACTAGTCTTGAAAACTAGCGATGTCGCAAGGCACCGTGGGTTCGAATCCCACCCTCTCCGCCATACAAGCTGGAGTGATACTCAAGAGGCTGAAGAGGACGGTTTGCTAAATCGTTAGAGTCGCAAGGCTGCGAGAGTTCGAATCTCTCTCACTCCGCCATTTTGAAATTATCAGGAATCTTAGAGAAATCTAGGGTTCCTGTTTTTGTTGCAAAACATAGGGAAAAAGTGTATAATTCAATGTAAGTGGTGAATTGTTATAACGACTAAGAGATGTCCCCCACTTCTATAAGTGGCGGGTACCTTATTCTATAAACACGGTGGAGCATATCTCCATCGTCGTTGAAACGCTGTCATAGGAAGAAAATGCTTGTTGCATTTTCTTGATTGAGGGCGTTATAAAGAGCTAAGAAAGAAGGGATGAATATGATTTATCCATTTATGACTTTAGAAGATGATACTGAGATTACTCATACCGAAATGCTTGAAAATGGAGAGGTTAAGGTTTATGTAGAAACACCAGATGAAAAAGATTGTTTTCATAGCCTAGTATGTTATCTTCCCTCCTATAGGGTTGAAGAAGTAATTGGTTATTCTGAAGAAGAAGTTAGTAAGTATGTAAAGTTTATTAGGGAGGCTGCAAATCTTATAATTGAGTTTGCACAGGAGGGTGGCTTTGATCATGCCGCAGCTGTTTAAGATTGGTGGTTATTGGATATACTTTTGGTCAGATGAAAGTAAGCCTTTGGAGCCTGTTCATGTACATGTTTCTGAGGGAAGACCTAATAAGAATGCTACAAAAATATGGATAACTATGTCAGGTAAATGTCTAAAAGCTAACAATAACTCTCATATACCTGATAACACTTTAAGAAATATAATGAGAATGATAGAACTTAGGATAGAATATATTAGTAAGTGCTGGTATGAAAGATTTGGCGAAATTTCCTATTATTGTTAATATATATGATAACTGTATATTTAGTAAGATGAAGCGTTTGTTATTTCAAAACATTCCTAGAGTTTTGGTAGTAAAAATCCAGCCGAAAAGTGTAATGCAGGATAATAAGGATGTGAAGATAACTGCACTGGCGGCTAATTGTCCATCACTGTGCATTTCCTGAGCCATAGTAAAGCTTGCGGTAGCACATGGGGCGGCAAATATGCTTATCATGGTGACAAATTCTACATTTCTAAAGCCAAGCATTGCTCCAGAAGCTAAGATTATGCCAGGTACAACTACTAGACGGCAGGCAACTGTGGCAATCAGTGGTTTTATTCATGTGCTTTATTTCTTCGGGAGTCATGAGCTTTAAGCGTTTTATCAGACTGCCAATACATATTAAAATAAACATAGGTACAACAGCATTTACAGCAATATAAAAGTTTTCTAGCAAGGATATCATCTCCGTAATTTATCTTAACGTATGATATTATAGCATATACTGCTAGGCGAATAAAGAGGTATTATTCTGTTTGGAATGTATTTTTTTTGAATAATATTATCGTGAATTTTTATATAATGGGGGATATAAGATATGACAATACTTGATTATGACACAGTTGCTCTTAATGAAGAAAAAAATGCTTTGGTAATAATCGACCAGACTAAGCTTCCTTATAGCATAGAAATACTTGAATTAACTGATTTAAAGGAAATATGGGATGCTATTTATTTACTGAAGGTGAGAGGAGCACCTGCTATTGGTGTGACAGCGGCTATTGCAATTTATTTGGAAGCTCGTAAAATTGCTATGGAAGCAAATGATTTTGATGGTTTTTATAAAAAATTTGTCGAAGCAAAGGAATATCTTGATTCATCAAGACCGACTGCAGTAAATCTTTCTTGGGCTTTAAACAGAATGGATGATGTTGTAAAGAAAAATAAAGATAAAAATGTGTCAGAAATAATAGATATTCTTCATGCAGAAGCAATAGAAATTCGTGAAGAAGATATTCGGGTCTGCAAGGCAATTGGCGAATATGGATTATCTCTTGTAAAGCCAGGGGATGGTTTATTGACTCATTGCAATGCTGGACAATTAGCAACAGTGAAATACGGAACTGCTACTGCTCCAATGTACTTAGGTCATGAAAGAGGATATAATTTTAGAATTTTTGCTGATGAAACCAGACCACTGTTGCAGGGAGCACGCCTTACTGCATTTGAACTGCAATCTGCTGGAATGGATGTAACTCTTATTTGTGATAATATGTCAAATATGGTTATGCGTAATGGCTGGGTAAATGCTATTTTTGTTGGTTGTGACAGAGTGGCGGCAAATGGTGATGTAGCGAATAAGATAGGTACGTCTATTGTTGCAACTGTGGCAAAACGCTATAATATTCCTTTTTATGTCTGTGCACCAACCTCTACCATTGATATGAACACTCCAACTGGAAATGAAATAAAGATCGAGGAAAGAAAGCCAGAAGAAGTTACGGAAATGTGGTATAAAAATAGAATGGCACCTGATGATGTAAAGGTGTTTAATCCTGCGTTTGATGTTACAGATAATGATTTGGTAACAGGTATTATTACAGAATATGGAATTGCTAAGGCTCCATATAACGAGAGTTTAAAGGAAATTTTTGCTAAAAAGCAGAATAAATGAGCTAAAAGCGATTAATGTAAGATTTAGCATTTAGTTTGGAGAATATGAAGAAGATGAAGCAGTCACATGAAGCGGCTGTGCTTGAAAATAATAAAAAAATAGATGCAGAAAGGGACAACTTAAATCTTTATTTAAAGGCTGAGGAAGAAAACAGACGTATTGAAGAAGAAAATAAAAGAATTGCCGAGGAAAACAGAAGGATTGAGGGACAGCAGAGAAGAAATATGGAAAATGAATCAGGAAAGGCAGAATTTCATTTTGAT
>CALZDE010000136.1 GCA_945637225.1 uncultured Selenomonadaceae bacterium | reverse complement strand
AGGACGATGGCTATTTCAAGGTTCCTAAAATTCTGGAAGGTTAATTAAGGAGGCAGAAATATGAAGTTATATGAACAGCCAGCCCATGTTCTCCATGACATGCTGGTTAATAAAGAAATTACTGCCCTGGAGCTTACTGAGGCTGTATTGGCCCGTATTGATGAGGTTGAGGGTGATGTAAAGGCATACCTGACTATTACTCGTGATGAGGCTGTTGCTCAGGCTAAGGCAGTAGATGAAAAAATTGCTAAGGGTGAAGCTATCGGCTTCCTGGAGGGTATTCCAGGTGCTATTAAGGATAATATCTGCACTAAGGGTGTAAAGACTACTTGCGCTTCTAAGATTTTGCAGAATTTTGTTCCGCCATATAATGCTACTGTTGTAGAAAAAATCAATGCTGCTAATCCAGTAATTATGGGTAAGACCAATATGGATGAGTTTGCTATGGGCGGTTCTACTGAGAACTCTGCATACTATCCAACTGCTAATCCTTGGAATACTGACTGTGTTCCTGGCGGTTCCTCTGGTGGTTCTGCGGCAGCTGTTGCAGCTGGTACTGCTATTTGGGCTTTAGGCTCTGATACTGGCGGATCTATTCGTCAGCCTGCATCCTTCTGCGGTGTAGTTGGCATGAAGCCTACCTATGGCCGTGTTTCCCGTTATGGTCTTGTTGCGTATGCTTCTTCTCTTGACCAGATTGGTCCTCTGACTAAGGACGTTACTGACTGTGCAAACCTGCTGAATATTATCGCTGGCCATGATGAAATGGATTCTACCTGTGTAAATGAGGAAGTTCCAGATTATACCAAGGCTCTTGTTCAGGATGTAAAGGGCCTGAAGATTGGTCTGCCTAAGGAATATTTTGTCAAGGGCATGGACCCAGAGGTTGAGGCTTCTGTCCGTGCTGCTGTAAAGCAGTTGGAGGATTTGGGTGCGGAGGTTGTTGAAATTTCCCTGCCTAACACTGATTATGCTATTTCTACCTATTACCTTATTGCTCCAGCTGAGGCAGCTACCAACTTACAGCGTTATGATGGTGTAAGTTATGGCATGCGTGAGGATGGTGCTGATATCGTTGAGATGATGACCAATACCCGCAGCAAGTATTTTGGTGAAGAGGTTAAGCGTCGTATTATGATTGGTAACTATGCTCTGTCTGCTGGTTACTATGATGCATATTATTTGAAGGCTCTGAAGGTTCGCCGTTTGGTGAAGGAGGATTATGATAAAGCATTTAAGCAGGTTGATGTTATTCTCTGCCCAACTGCTCCATCTCCAGCATATAAGATCGGTGAAAAGATTTCTGACCCATTGGAAATGTATTTACAGGATGCCTGCACTGTCCCATTGAATCTGGCTGGTCTGCCTGGTATGTCCATTCCATGCGGTTTCAGCAAGGATGGTATGCCAATCGGTCTGCAGTTAATTGGTAAGGCTTTGGATGAGGAAACTCTGATTCGTGTAGCTTACACTTATGAGCAGAGCCAGAAATATCATGAGGCACGTCCTCAGTTGGGAGGTAAGTAAGCATGAGCAAGGAATATGAGGCAGTCATTGGCCTTGAAATACATAGTGAGTTAAAGACTAATACCAAGATTTTCTGCGGTTGCGCTACTACCTTCGGTGCTGAGCATAACACCCATGTTTGCCCAGTCTGCTTAGGTCTGCCTGGCGTACTGCCTGTTTTAAATAAGCGTGTTCTTGAATTTGCTATTAAGGCTGGTTTAGCTTTAAACTGCGAAATTAATAAGTTCTCTAAATTTGACCGTAAGAATTATTACTATCCTGACCTGCCAAAGGATTGGCAGACTTCTCAGTATGATTTGCCTATCTGTGAGCATGGCTGGGTAGATATTACCAAGAGCAACGGTGAGACTAAGCGTATCCGCATTACCCGTATTCACATGGAGGAAGACGCTGGTAAGCTGGTTCATTCCGGTAATACTATTAAGGATTCCGATACTTCCAATGTAGACTACAACCGTACTGGTGTACCTCTTATCGAGATTGTATCTGAGCCTGATATGTCTTCTCCAGAGGAAGCACGTCTTTACATGGAGAAGGTTAAGTCTATTCTTCAGTATGTTGATGTTTCCAACTGCAAGATGGAGGAAGGTAATCTCCGCGCTGACTTAAATGTTTCTCTCCGTCCTGTTGGTACTACCACTCTGGGTACCCGTACCGAGATGAAGAACATCAATTCCTTCAAGTCTGTTGAAGAAGCTCTGGAATATGAGATTGAGCGTCAGACCGAGGTATTAGAGGATGGCGGTCACATTGTACAGGAAACCCGTACTTATGACCCTGACCGTGGCATTACCCTTTCTATGCGTTCAAAGGAAGATGCTCATGATTACCGCTATATGCCTGAGCCTGACCTGGTGCCTATCATCACTACTGATGAAGAAATTGAGGCATTTAGAAAGAGCCTGCCAGAATTGCCAGACGCTCGCAAGGCACGTTATGTTGATACTTTAGGTATCACAGCTTATGATGCGGATGTTATTACTGCTTCCCGTCAGATGGCTGAGTATTTCGATGAGGTAGTAGCTTCTGGTGCTGATGCAAAGCTGGCTGCTAACTGGATTATGGGCGACCTTTCCAAGAACCTCAATGCTGAAAATCTGACTATTACTGAGTCCCCAGTAGAAGCAAAGCGTTTGGGTGAAATGATTGGTCTTATCAGCAAGGGCACTATTTCCTCTAAGATTGCTAAGAAGGTTTTCGAGGAAATGTGGAAGTGTCCAGATTCTCCTGAGAAGATTGTTGCTGATAAGGGCTTAGTTCAGATTACTGATACCAAGGCTATTGAGGAAATTGTAGACAAGGTTATTGCTGCCAACGAGAAGATTGTAAATGATTACAAGGGCGGTAACAAGAAGGCTATAGGTGCTCTTGTTGGCCAGGTAATGAAGCAGTCTAAGGGCAAGGCTAACCCACAGCTGGTAAATCAGTTATTAGGTCAGAAGCTGGGTTAATTAACGAAGGAGATTTTCTATTATGATAAAATTAACAATGCCAGATGGCGCAGTTCGTGAGGCTGAAGCTGGTATCAGTGCATTAGATTTTGTTAAATCTGTCAGCAACAGCTTGGCAAAAAAGGTTTTGGCTGTTAAAATCAATGGCGAGACCAAGGATATTACCACCGTATTAAATAGCGATGCAGAAATTCAGTTCCTTACCTTTGAGGATGCTGATGGTCGCTGGGCACTTCGCCATACTGGTTCCCATATCTTAGCACAGGCTATCAAGCGTGTATTTAAGGATGAGAATGTTCAGCTGGCTATCGGCCCTGCTATTGATAATGGTTTCTACTACGATATCGACATGGAGCATCGCATTACTGAGGATGACCTGAAGACTATCGAAAAGGAAATGAATAAGATTGTTAAGGAGAACTTGAAGCTGGAGCGTAAGGAAGTCAGCCGTCAGGAAGCTCTTGACATGTTCAATGCCGCTGGTGAGGGCTATAAGGTAGAGCTGATTAATGACTTGCCAGAAGACGCTACCATTTCTCTTTACACCCAGGGCGAGTTCACTGACCTCTGTGCAGGTCCTCATGTAATTTCTACTGGCAAGGTAAAGGCTATCAAGGTTCAGAGTGTTGCAGGTGCTTATTGGCGTGGCGATGTCAACAGAAAGATGTTACAGCGTGTTTATGCAACCGCTTTCGAGAAGAAGGACGAGTTAGATGCATATCTGCACATGCTGGAAGAAGCTGCAAAGCGTGACCATCGTAAGCTGGGTAAGGAGTTAGACCTGTTCTCCCTGCATGAGGAAGGTCCTGGTTTCCCATTCTTCCATCCAAATGGTATGGTAATCCGCAATGAGCTGATTAATTACTGGAGAGAGGTTCATCGCCGTTACGGTTATCAGGAGATTAAGACTCCTATGATTCTGAACCGTGCTCTGTGGGAGCGTTCCGGTCACTGGGCTCATTATAAAGATAATATGTACTTCACTCAGATTGATGAGGAAGATTACGCAATTAAGCCAATGAACTGCCCAGGCGGTATGATGGTTTACAAGACTCAGACTCATTCTTATCGTGATCTGCCTCTGCGTGCTGGCGAGCTTGGCCTTGTTCATCGTCATGAGCTTTCTGGTGCCCTGCATGGTCTTTTCCGTGTACGTAACTTCACTCAGGATGATGCTCATATCTTCATGACTCCTGATCAGATTGAGGGCGAGATTCAGAAGGTTATTGACCTGTTTGATGAAGTGTACAGCACCTTTGGCCTGGAGTATCATGCAGAGCTGTCCACCCGTCCAGATGATTCTATGGGCGATGATGACATGTGGGAGCTGGCAACCAATGGCCTGCGCAATGCACTCAATAACCGTGGCCTGAAGTACATTGTCAATGAGGGTGACGGTGCATTCTATGGTCCTAAGATTGACTTCCATCTGAAGGATTCCATTGGCCGTACCTGGCAGTGCGGTACCATTCAGCTTGATATGCAGCTGCCTGAGAAGTTTGACCTGACCTATGTCGGTGAGGATGGCTTAAAGCATCGTCCTGTTATGATTCACCGCGTGGTATACGGTTCTATCGAGCGTTTCATCGGTATTCTGATTGAGAATTACGCTGGTGCATTCCCAGTATGGATGGCTCCAGTTCAGGCAAAGGTTCTGCCTATTACCGATAAGCACATGGATTATGCTTATGACATCAAGAAGAAGCTGTTTGATATGGGTTATCGTATTGAGGTTGATGAGCGTAACGAGAAGATTGGCTACAAGATGCGTGAGGCACAGGTAAAGAAGATTCCTTACATGCTGGTTGTAGGCGATCAGGAAGTAGAGAACGGTACCGTCAGCGTAAGAAAGCATGGCGAGCGTGATACTGTTACCATGAGCATTGATGAGTTCGTGGCTATGCTGCAGAACAAGATTGACACCAAGGCTCAGGATTATTAATACAAAGTAAATTTTCAGATAGGCTGTTGCGGGAAATTCCTGTGGCAGTCTATTTTTTCTTTCTGAATTCCTTAGGGGTAAGCTTGAATTGTTTTTTGAAGTCTCTGGAAAAAGAGGAATAATCACCAAAACCGCATTGATAGCAGATTTCTGTAATTTGCTTTTTGGTAGTCTGCAACAGCTTTCGTGCCATAAGGAGCCTTTTGCTGGTGATATATTGGTGAAGACTGTAGCCTGTATCAGCTTTGAATTTACGCATAAGATAGAATTTACTTAAAAAACTTACTTCCGATAATTTTTCTACGGACAAATCCTCAGATAGATTGGCATTGATATATTCAATCAGATTTTGAATTTTCTCGTCATAGGTAGCGGTGTGGTTGTGGTTCAGTTCATTGGTTTTTAAGGCACGGTTGAGGAGAATCATAAACTCTATAAAAAGGATTTCTACATAAAGCTCGTTGGCATAGCCCTGACTGTGGTCTGCTTCCTCTAATTTATTCATGTGGTAGAGAAGGTCGTGGTTCTGTCCCGGTGGCATGTGCATAACGCTGGATGTTTCCTTGGCAATACGGAAGCATTCCTCTAAATCTGCCTTCTGCTGGCCACAATGCTGGAGAAATTCTGGAGAAGCATAGATAACGATACGCTCATAGGGCTTATCAGGGTAGGTAATGGGGCGGTGTATTTCTCCTGCACTGACAAAGAGAATATCACGATTTTTCAGAGGATAGGTTTTGCCTTCTATAATATATTGAGCTTCACCGTCAAGAAAGAGAATCAGCTTATGAAAATCATGGTAATGGAAAGGAATATCCTTTAAGCTATTATCCTTCAGATGGAAGATGCGGAAATGCTGATGAAGATAACCTTTTTTGATGTATTCTGACATTCTAATCACCTCAATAAATATTATACAGCATTTTTTGCAATA
>CALZDE010000135.1 GCA_945637225.1 uncultured Selenomonadaceae bacterium | reverse complement strand
GGAAAATGATATGGCAATTAGTTTAAAAAAAGGTCAGAAAGTAGATTTAACAAAGACTAATCCTGGGCTGACAAAGATTCTCGTAGGCTTAGGCTGGGATACTAATAAGTATGATGGCGGCAGTGATTTTGACTTAGATGCTGCAGCTTTCCTGCTGAATGCTTCTGGCAAGGTAAACAGCGATGCAGATTTCGTATTCTTCAATAACCTGAAGCATGAGTCCGGCAGTGTTCAGCATTTAGGTGATAACCTCACTGGTGCAGGCGAGGGCGATGATGAGCAGGTTAAGGTTGACCTTGCTAAGGTTCCAGCTAACGTTGATAAGATTGATTTTACCGTTACCATTTATGATGCAGAGACTCGTCGTCAGAACTTTGGTCAGGTAAGCAATGCTTTCATTCGCGTAGTTGATGAAGCTAATAACAAGGAATTAATCCGTTTTGATTTAGGCGAGGATTTCTCCATTGAGACTGCTGTTATTGTTGGTGAGCTGTATCGTCATGGCGGTGAGTGGAAGTTCAACGCTATTGGCAGCGGCTTCGAGGGCGGTTTATCTGCTCTGGGCAGAAACTATGGTGTAAATGTTTAATCACTTCTAAATTTTACAGAGTAAATTACTGAGGGGGTGGAGCAATCTGCTCCCTCTTTTTAGCATATTTATTGACGGAGTTAGCATAGATGAATGAGCTTGCTTATCGTGTAGGCGGACTGCTTTACATGCCTGCTATACAGGAAAATGCAGTAGAAAAAATAAAAAATAAAGAAATACCATATTTGACTTCTGCAGCTTTTTGCCTTGAGGATGCTATTGCTGATTCAGCAGTTGAAGAAGCAGAAATTATATTGCATAATAATTTACAGAAATTAAAAAATACAGAAGGTTTGCCTAATATTTTTATAAGGGTACGAAATCCTAGGCATTTAAAGCATATTTTAGATATTTACAGTGATGTCAGAGAAATAATAAATGGTTATATTTTGCCAAAATTTGATGAATTAGTTGCTGATGAATATTTAGATATTGCAAAAAAAGAAAAAATAAATATCATGCCTATTATGGAAAGCCCTGTACTAGCTGATAGCCTGCATAGAAATAGGATATTATATGATTTAAAGAAAAAAATAAATTCTGTCAGCGAGCAGGTTGTTAATATTCGTGTTGGCTGTAATGATTTAAGCAGGATTTACAGCTTAAAATGTCCGATTAACTATACTGTTTATGATTTGGCGGTTATACGTGATATAATAATAGATATTTTGGCGGTATTTTCAAAGGATTATGTTGTGTCAGGGGCTGTATTTAATTATTTTGCTGACAGTAAAAAGTATAAATGGCTAAAGTCATTTCAAAAAGAGCTTGAATTAGACAGTATAAATGGTTTTGTGGGAAAAACAGCAATCCATCCTAATCAATTGCCTTATATTTACGAAAGTCTTTGCGTGGATAAGGATGATTATCTAAATGCAGAAAAGCTTATTAACTGGCAGAATGAAAAAAAGGGTGTTTCGTTAAATAGTGACGGTACAGGCATGAATGAATTAAAATGTCACTTAAACTGGGCAAAGAAGATTTATAAGCTGGGAAATATTTACGGAATTAAAGGTGAATAACTTGACTCAATACAAGAAAAATGATTTGCTGACAATAGCAAAAAGATATAATAATAATAAACGTTCCTATCTTTTGGTAAATCCTCTCCAGGGCAAGCATTTAGCTGTAAGTCCTGCTAAGGCTCTTTCTATGATGGAGTCCTTGGGCGAAAAGGTAAAGAAAAAATATCCTGAAACAAAGCTGGTTATTGGTTTTGCAGAAACAGCAACGGCTATTGCCTTGAAGGTAGCAGATACTATTTCAAGTGAGTGTTATTGTATAAATACTACACGTGAAGTTTTACCGGAAGGAAAGGATTTTATTTATTTTAGTGAAGAGCACAGTCATGCAAGCAGTCAAAAGCTGTGTGCAGATAATTTAGAGGAATACATAAAAAATACTGAAACGATTATTCTTCTTGATGATGAACTGTCTACTGGCAAAACCATGCGTAATCTTGTGGTGAAACTAAGGGAAAAATATCCTTGTGTATCTGAAAAGAAATTTGTAACAGCTTCTATTCTCTACCGCTTAAATAGTGAAGATAAGCAAAAAATGGATGAAATGGGAATAGAGCATATTTCACTTCTTGATTTGGAAGCAGAGGACTATGAGAGTTTAGCAAGTAATTTTACTGTAGCTGAGGGAGTAATTGCAGAGCCATATGTCGGTTTCCATGCACATTCATTAAGAAATAATATTCCTGCACTTAATCCACGAACTGGTGTAAAAGCTAGTGAATATATCAAGGAATGGCATAAATGGAATTCTGATAATATAGCTATTGACAAGAAAAGTAAAATTCTTGTTCTTGGCACTGAGGAATGTATGCTTCCTGCCTTGATTTTAGGCAAGGAATTAGAAGAACAGGGACATAATGTATTTTCTCACGCAACCACAAGAAGCCCAATTGGCGTAAATAAGGACGATGAAAATTATCCGATTAAAAATGGTTTTAAGCTAAAAAGCTTTTATGATAAAGAACGTGTAACATATATTTACAACTTGCAGTATTATGATTTGGTGATAGTTGTTTCCGATGTAGATGAGATTAAGGCAGAAGCAAGAATAAGCTTGATGAATGCTCTTTCAACGGTTAATTTTGGCGATGCTATATGGGTAGATGGAGGTAAATATGTTTTCTAGTTATAAACAGGAGGATGTGGAAATTCTTCTGAAGGATATTACAGGCATGGTTACTCCAATGAGCACGAAGGAAAGGGAAATAGAAATTCAAAAGGGTCGAAGCTATTGTGAAATGCTCCCTATTGAGTACGAGCCAAGTGAACTTTATTTAAAGACATATTATGATGCCTTGGAGCGTTTTGCTGGTATTACAGCGGAGGCTTCTGCTAGAGTTGCTGAAAAGATTTTAGCAGATAAGGGTAAAAATGCAGTATTAATTTCTTTAGCAAGGGCTGGTACTCCTATTGGTATTATCATCAAGCGTTATTTGAAGAAAAAATATAATATTGATGTGAAGCATTATACTATTTCTATTATACGTGGTGTGGGAATTGATGATAATGCTATGAAGTATATATTGACTCGCCATAAGGCAGAAACGCTTCAATTTGTAGACGGCTGGACCGGCAAGGGTGCTATTCAGCGTGAATTAAGAAAGGCTTTAAAAAATTATCCAGGTGTAGATGATGGCTTGGCGGTACTTTCTGACCCTGCTCATATTGCTAAATTATGGGGTACGCATGAAGATTTCCTCATTGCAAGCTCCTGCCTTAATTCAACGGTATCAGGTCTTTTGAGCAGAACCTTTTTCCGCAGGGATATAATAGGAAATGATGATTTTCATGGTTCAGCTTTTTATAAGGAATTAGCTGACAGGGATTTAACCTATCAATTTATAGATACTGTAGAAAATCATTTTCCTGAAAAATTAATTGATAAAATAGAATTTAATAATAATATTTTTTCGACTGGTTTAGCGGAAGTAGAGAATATTGCAAGGGAATTTTCTGTTGAAAATATAAATCTAGTCAAGCCGGGAATTGGTGAAGCTACCAGAGTATTATTGCGGAGAGTTCCTTGGAAAATACTGGTACACAGCTTAAATGATGAAAATCGCTTAGGTCATATTTATCAATTAGCTAAGGAAAAGGAGGTGGAGGTGGTAGAATATCCGTTGCAGAATTATCTTGCCTGCGGAATTATTCGTACCATCGCTGATAATTGAAAAAGGAAGTTTTATTAACTGATTTAGATAATACACTTTTTGTTTCTAAGTCTAATAGGGAAGAAAATGATGTATGCGTAGAACATCTGGATGGAAATGAGCAGAGTTTTATGAGCAAAAAAGCGATAGAGCTTTTACGTGAGGTACGTCAATATGTTGAAGTTATTCCTGTCACCACACGTTCAATTTTGCAGTATAAGAGGATTGAATGGCCGGATGACTGTGAGCCGGAATATGCCATTACGACAAATGGAGGTATACTTCTTCATAACAGAGGCATTGTACCGGAGTGGATTACCAGTGTTTGCTGTGGTGTGGAATTTGTTATGGATATTGCAGAAATAAAAAGACTGTTTAATATTTACAAGAGGAATAAACGCTTTACCAGCAAGCGCATTGTAGATGATAATTTTCTTTTTTTTGCACTGCCTGACGACACTGGAATAGCACCGATTGTAGCAGAAATAAAGGCACAGACATATTTGCCGGTAATGCATTCAGGGCGAAAGATATATGTGCTTCCTAAGGCCATTACTAAGGAAAAGGTCGTAGAAAACTTAAAGAAGAAATTTGAAATTAATCACGTGTTTTCGGCTGGTGACAGTGAAATGGACATGGGAATGCTTCTTGCCAGCAATAAGGGGTATGCACATAAGGGCCTTACTCAGAGAGTTAATGCTTTGGGCTTTACATCTATCAGGGTACAGCCAGAGGACTTGAAATCGTTCAGTGAATGGTATTTGCAGAGGATTCTCAATTGGGGCAAAAAGTATTGTATTTAAGCTGTTTTTTGTGGTATACTTATTAAAGAAAAACGACGTGATTTTACTGGGGAAGGGGTTTATTGTATATGCAGCAGAATATAAAGAGAGCGGTTATTCCAGCAGCAGGCTTTGGCACCCGCTTTTTGCCAGCAACTAAGGCAACTCCAAAGGAAATGCTTCCTATTGTAGACAGACCTACTATTCAGTACATTGTAGAGGAAGCAATTGAAAGTGGTATCGAGGATATTCTCATCATCAGTGGTCATGCTAAGCGTGCTATTGAGGATTATTTTGATTCTGCTCCTATTTTGGAAATGAGCCTTGAAAAGTCTGGCAAGCTGGATTTATTGAAGATGGTTCGTGATACGGCTGATATTCGCATTCATTATATACGTCAGCGTGAAATGAAGGGCTTAGGTGATGCAATTCTCACAGCAAAGGCATTTATGGCAGGGGAGCCATTTGCGGTGCTTTTAGGTGATGATGTGGTGTATCATCCTAAGAAGCCAGCCTTAAAGCAGCTGATAGATGTTTTCGAGGAATATGGACGCACTGTACTGGGCTGTCAGACTGTACCACATGAGAAGGTGTCCTCTTATGGCATAGTTGAAGGAAATCAGCTTGATAATCATCGTATTTTGAAGGTCTCTAATATGATAGAAAAGCCAAGTCCAGAAGAAGCTCCTAGTGATTTGGCTGTTTTGGGCAGATATATCATTACCCCTGCTATTTTTGAAATTCTGGAAAATACAGAGCCGGGCAAGGGCGGAGAAATTCAGCTTACAGATGCGTTGAAGGTGCTTGCTCAGCGTGAGGCTGTTTTTGCTTACGACTTTAAGGGCAAGCGTTATGATTTGGGTGACAAGCTGGGCTTTTTGAAGGCACAGGTAGAATTTGCTCTGCGCCGTGATGATTTGGGCGGAGATTTTAAGACCTACCTGAAAGAGCTGGCTGCTTCGGAGTTTACTATCTGATTTTGCGGAAATTTATCGTTAAATTTTCAGACAAATTGCACAACTTACAATTTATAAATATTTTCTTGACTAATCTTCAATTATAGACTAGAATATTCATCAAGAAGCTTTGCACAAGTACTAAAAGAATTTTCTAGCGCATGACCTTAAACAGTGATGTTTGAGGTGACGAGGAAGAGGTTGTCGAATTTTCAGCGGATGCCTCTCGGCTGGTCTCGGTCGATAAATGCTTTTAAAGCCTTCAGGTAACTGGAGGGACAAATGAGCCTAAGAGTGGCAAAGGACTTCAAAATTTAATAGTTTTATGGAGGCTGAGGATCTGTTTCTATGAAGCTGTAAAATCTCATAAATCCTTATTAAG
>CALZDE010000134.1 GCA_945637225.1 uncultured Selenomonadaceae bacterium | reverse complement strand
CTCATGGCCGTTTTGATTTAGTTTTGGATTGTGATGGAGATATTGAGGTTGACGGACATCATTCCGTTGAGGATATTGGTATAGCACTCGGTCAGGCTGTAAAGGAAGCATTGGGAGATAAGAAGGGCATTACCCGTTATGCAAGCTTTTACCTGCCAATGGATGAGACATTAGCACTTGTTGCCCTCGATATAAGTGGCAGACCATTTCTCGTTTATGATGGCACTGAGATGGCTCCTATGATTGGCAATTACGATACAGAGCTTACCGAGGAATTTTTAAGAGCATTTGCCTTTAATGCGGGTATTACCCTGCATGTAAAAATTCTCTATGGTAGCAATTCACATCATAAGGTAGAAGCTATTTTTAAGGCATTAGGTCACGCACTTCACGATGCAGTTAAAATTAATCCAGAGACAGCTGATGAAATTCCATCCACAAAGGGGTTATTAGAATGATTTGTGTTATAGATTATGGTGTTGGTAATCTCTTTAGCGTAGAAAAAGCGTTATTGCAGTTTTCTTCTGATGTGAAGGTAACGAGCAGTAAGGAAGAAATAGAAAAAGCAGATAAACTGGTATTGCCTGGTGTTGGTGATTTTGGTGAATGCATGAGCAATCTTGAAGCAACAGGTCTTATTCCTACTATTATGAAGAAGCTTGAAGAAGGGACTCCATTATTAGGAATTTGCGTTGGCTTGCAGATTATGTTTGAGGGCAGTGAAGAAAATCCTAGTGCCAAGGGTTTAGGAATTTTTAAGGGAATGGTGAGAAAAATCAATGCACCTGAATTAAAGGTTCCTCATATGGGCTGGAATTCCTTGGATTTTTCTGAGCCACGACTGCCATTGTATGACGGCTTAAATGAACATCCTTACGTTTATTTTGTACATAGCTATCATGCTGTACCAGAGGATAAATCCATTATTACTGCAACGACAGAATACGGTGAAACTCTTACTGCGGCAGTAGCAAAGGATAACATTATGGCAACTCAGTTCCACCCGGAAAAAAGCGGTGATGTGGGATTGAAGATTTTACAGAATTTCATTGAAATGTGAGGCGGATTTTATGCGAATTTATCCAGCAATTGACATAAGAGGCGGTAAAGCAGTCCGTCTTTATAAGGGCGATTTTGCTCAGGAAACAGTTTTCGGTGAGCCAGCAGAAATGGCAAAAAAGTGGGAAGCCGCTGGTGGTGAATTTCTTCATTTAGTAGATTTAGACGGTGCAAGAGCAGGCAAGTCCATGAACTTAGATGTAGTAAAGGAGATTATTGCCGCTGTGAATATTCCTGTGGAATTAGGCGGTGGTATCCGTACTATGGAAAACATTGATGAAGTTTTGGCGGCAGGTGTTCAGCGTGTAATTCTCGGCTCTGTTGCGGCTAAAAATCCTGCTTTGGTAAAAGAAGCCTGTGCAAAATATGGCGACAGGGTTGTTGTTGGAATTGATGCAAAGGATGGTATTGTTGCTGTTGACGGCTGGGAGGTTTCCGGTGATGTTGAAGTAACTGTACTGGCTAAGGAAATGGCTAAAGCTGGCGTTAAGACAATTATTTATACAGATATTTCCCGCGACGGTACATTGGAAGGTGTCAATGTAGAAGCAACTGCACAGTTAGCAAGGGAAAGCGGAATTAAAATTGTGGCTTCCGGCGGTGTTAAGTCCATTGATGATGTAAAGGCACTTCTTCCTTATGAAAAGGAAGGTATTGAGGGCGTTATTGTCGGCAAGTCTATCTATATGGGAACTCTTGATTTAACTGAAGCTGTCAAGGTTGCGAAGGGAGAATAATTTATGTATACTAAAAGAATTATTCCCTGCCTTGATGTAAAAGGTGGCAGAGTTGTAAAGGGTACTAATTTTGTAGGCCTACGTGATGCAGGCGACCCTGTGGAATTAGCGAGACGTTACGATTTGGAGCGTTGTGACGAGCTGGTGTTTTTGGACATAACAGCTTCAAATGAACAGCGTGATACCATAGTTGATGTAGCAAAATCCTGTGCTTCTCAGGTATTCATTCCTTTCACTATTGGCGGTGGTATTCGCACTACTGATGATATGAGAAAAATGCTGAAAGCTGGAGCAGACAAAACCTCTGTAAACAGTGCCGCAGTAAAAAATCCTGATATTATCCGACAGGGTGCAGAGAAGTTTGGCCGTCAGTGCATTGTGTTAGCGGTAGACGCTCGTAAATGCGGTGAGGATAAGTGGGAGGTTTATGTAAATGGTGGCAGAACTCCTACTGGCATAGACGTTATAGAATGGGTAAAGCGTGGCACTGAGTTAGGTGCTGGAGAAATACTTTTAACAAGTATGGACGCTGATGGTACGAAGGATGGCTATGACATTCCTCTGACAAGAGCTGTGTCTGAAGCTGTAAATGTACCTGTAATTGCTTCTGGCGGTGCTGGCAAGATGGAGCATTTTTACGATGTTTTGACCTTGGGCAAGGCTGACGCTGTTTTGGCGGCTTCTGTTTTCCATTATGGTCAGTTCACAGTAAGAGAAGTGAAGGATTATTTAAAATCAAGAGGCGTGGAGGTGCGTTTCTAATGGATATAGATATCTCAAAGGTAAATTTTGATGAAAAGGGCTTAGTACCAGTTATCGTACAGGAAGAAAACGGTCAGGTATTAATGCTTGCATACATGAATGAGGAATCTCTGAAAAAGACTGTTGAAACAGGATACACATGGTTCTGGAGCCGCAGTCGTCAGGAATTGTGGAATAAGGGTGCTACCTCCGGTGAGTTTCAGAAGGTGCATGACCTTTATTATGACTGCGATGGTGATACTCTGCTTGTTATTGTAGAGCAGATGGGGGGCGGTGCCTGCCATACTGGTACATATTCCTGCTTTAGCGGACGCAAGCTGGCAGAGTTCAAAGTGGAAGAGGACAATGAGGCTGAAAATCCTTCCGCAGATATTATAAGTGAGCTTTATGACGTTATAAAAGACCGTCAGGCTAACCCAAAGGAAGGCTCATACACCAATTATCTCTTTGATAAGGGACAGGATAAAATTCTGAAAAAGGTTGGCGAGGAAGCAGTTGAGACAATAATCGCTGGCAAGGGCAACGATGAAAAGGAAATTATCTATGAAATGGGTGATTTGTGGTATCACTGCTTAGTAATGCTGGCATATTATAATATTAAGCCAGAGCAGATTTTTGCAGAGCTGTACAACCGTCATAATGGTGGTAATTACCATAAGTTTACTGGCAAGACTGGTATTCGTCCAAAAGATTAATAATATGATTGTCGCAGGTATTTTGCCTGTGGCAATTTTTATTGTGCAGTTTATGAAAATTAAACATGGCTTTGCTTGCAATAAATTAATTTTGGTTGTATAATTAGAAGTGTATCCTTGTTTGCTGCTGGTAGTAATTCTGCGCTATTATCTAGTGAACTAGCCGATCTGCTGACAGGAAGGAGAGTGGAATTTGAGATAATACCTTTTCTTTTTAAGATAGATTTTAGCCAAAGGGCATAGTGCATATGAATATATCGGATTTTTGGTTACATAGGAAAAATTTATTATTGACGTAAAAAGTATTGTAATCGGGGAGATAAATGAATGTTTTATAAAATAATTAGTAGAAAATGTAATGAGTGGCTTAATTCGGACGAATGCAGTGTTAAAAATTTTGTTGCTAATATAGAGAATATAGGATATATGCGTGATGCCCAAATTGAAGCGATAAAAACATATCTATTTCTAAAAATTGCAGGACAAAAAAAACCTCTTAGCAAATTATTTATAGAAGGTTTTTTTAATACATATACTGTGGATGTAATAGATGATCTTCAAATATCTAGTAGATTGAGAAATGTATTGTTACACAATTCTGCGGCGCTAGCCTTATATGAGGTTGCTAGTTTAGAAGATGATAAAAAGAAACACGTATCAAGTAAGATAATACAACAGATGTCAGAGGACCCATATAAGATAAATTATGAATTGTTTTTCAAAAATGTTTTTTATAATAAAAATTATGCGGAATATTTATTTAGTCTTCCAATGGGAGCTGGAAAAACCTTTTTGATGGCAGCATTTATATATATTGATTTATATTTTGCTATACAGGAGCCAGATAATAGGAATTTTGCACATAATTTTATTATAATGGTTCCATCGGGATTGAAATCGTCTGTAATTCCAAGTTTGAAGACAATTCAGCAATTTGATCCAGAATGGATTTTTCAAAAAAATATTGCTGCACAGATAAAAAGTCTTATAAAATTTGAAGTGTTGGAAGAAAATAGATCTGCTAAAAAATCTAATAAGGCAAAGGATCCAAATGTACAAAAAATATCATTGCATCAATCAGAACCAGATCTTATGGGATTGGTGGCAATAACTAATGCGGAAAAAGTAATTTTGAATCGTTTGGTACTTGACAAAGAGATGTCACTTTTTGAAGATACAGATGATGACAGAGACAGAATAGCAAATGAGTTACGCAATAAAATAGGCAAAATACCACATTTATCAATTATGATTGATGAAATTCATCATGCGACAGATTCTGATATTAAATTAAGGCAGGTCATAGAGCGTTGGATGCAAGATGAAGCAAATACGATAAATTCAATAATAGGTTTTTCAGGTACGCCATATCTTGATAAGGCAGAAGAAATAAAGATTACAGGAGAAATTTCTATAAAACATGAAGAAATTTCTAATATTGTATATTATTATCAGCTGATAAAAGGGATAGGTAACTTTTTGAAAAAACCTGTTGTAAGGATAGCATCAAGCGACGCAACCTCAGAGGAAATTATTACAGAAGGTGTGAATGAGTTTCTAGATAATTATTACGATATTAAATATGATAATAAATACTGGTCAAAGCTAGCAATATATTGTGCAGGAGATATCGAAAATTTAGAGAAAGTTGTTTATCCACAAGTAAAGAAACTTGTCGAAAGCAGAGCTCTTAATCCTGAAGAAATCATATTGAAGCATCATGGTGGTAATAAAAAATATCCGCAACCAGCTGATTCAGCAACAGAATTTGCATCGTTAGATACAGAGTTATCACAAAAGCGTATTATACTACTGGTTCAAATAGGTAAAGAAGGTTGGGATTGCAGAAGCCTTACAGGTGTAATTTTATCTCAAAAGGGTGATTGTCCTTCTAAGATGGTTTTGCAAACTTCCTGTAGATGTCTTAGACAGGTAGAAAAAGGAAAACAGGAAAAAGCTTTAATATATTTAAATAAATATAATGCTCAAATATTGGAAAAACAGTTAAAAAAGCAGCAGCATACTGATATTCAAGAATTTCAGAGGGGATATAATGAGGAAAAGCATATTGTTGATTTATATAATCGTACTGATAAGCTTAATTTGCCTGAAGTGAAATTCAATCAAATTAAGATAGAATACTGCATGGAAAAAGTTGTAGTTAAAAAGGATATTGATAAGGAAATAAAGAAAGCGGTTTCCTTAGATGCAAAGCGAAATATATCTTTTGAAGAAAAAGATCTCTATTCAGAATTAGCAAACACTGTTAGTGAAGGCTTTGCGAAATATGAATCTTCTATGCCAGAAATAGCTAATTTTTATGGCTGGTTACAACAGATTTCAAAGGAAAGCTTTGGTACATTGACACTGGATGAATTATTGCAGCATAAGTCAGCATTACAATATGTGTTTAACAAAATAACAGAAAATGCACCAGATTATGTACGATATAAAAGGGAGATTGTCGGAAGTATAGTTAGATCTAATATAAGAAAAGCATTCTGTGAAGAATGGGAGTACAAGGCAAAAACAGAAATTATCCCTGAATCTGCGAGTCTTTTAAATATTGATAATTGGAAGTCTCAGGTGTTAGCTGATGATACGGATATATATTATCCAGATAGAGAAATG
>CALZDE010000133.1 GCA_945637225.1 uncultured Selenomonadaceae bacterium | reverse complement strand
CATTGAGAAAACAAACAGGCGTTGACCCCAAAACTAAAATCCATTTTCTTACACATGAACAATTTAACAGGCTTATCCAACATATTAAGAGACCCGACAAAAAGACCCTTTTTCTTTTACTATTTTATAGCGGTCTGCGTATTGGTGAAGCTCTAGTTCTGCGACCGCAAGACTTTAATTTTATAAGCAATACACTTACAGTTAGCAGAACGCTTTCAAGGTCAGAAACAAGCAACGTGATCAATCCGCCAAAATCAAAAGCAGGAAACAGGATTATTACTCTACCTAGTCACTTAATGGATATGCTTAAAAGTCTGATTGCTACCAATAGGATAGACAAGGGGCAATTATTATTTGAGTTAATAAACAGGGAGACTGCACGGAGAACCTTAGTCAATGCCCTAAAATCAGCAGGGCTACCAAAAATCAGAATACACGACCTCAGGCACTCACACGCTAGTTTGCTAATTGAATTAGGCTTTTCACCTGTTGCGATAAAGGAACGGCTAGGGCATGAAAACATACAGATAACGCTAGACACGTATAGCCATTTATACCCTAGCAAGCAATCTGAAATAGCAGATAAATTAAATTCTATCATGGAAAATAGTACTGAATAAGTACGAAATGTGTTTTTATAAAGTCTATAAATCCATTAAATACAGGCTTTATAAAGTATTTAGATGTGAAATATATTACTTAAACCTTATTTTGAGGCTTTAAAGGAGAATTTTAGATATGAAAAAAGATAATGACATAATAGCAGAGGAATCTTCCGTAAAAAAGAAGACAACAAAACCTAGAACTTCCCGTACCACTGATACTGAGGAAACTAAGGCGCCTGTCAGAAGGGTACCACCTAAGAGAAGTGCCGCTCTGAAAAAGAACAGCACCAAGAAGACAGCTGTCACCAAAGCACCAGCAAAGCCGGAAATGACCGCTGATGAACAGGCTATTGCCAGCATTGCCGATACTGTAGCTGAGGTAACTGCACCAAAGACAAATAAAAATTCAGAGAAAATATTTGCCTTGGATATTGGTACCAGAAGCGTAATCGGTATTGTTGCAGAGCAGGCTGGAGACAGTCTACGCATTCTCGATACTGAGCGCAAGGAGCATACTACACGTGCCATGCTCGACGGACAGATTCACGATGTGCCTCAGGTAGCCGCAGTTATAAAGAGTGTTAAAAATATATTGGCTGAGCGAACTGGCTTTCCTCTCCGCAGTGCGGCAGTAGCGGCGGCTGGACGTGCTCTTTTCACCATGACTGCTTCCGCTGAAATGAAGGTACATGGCGTTATTTCCAAGGAAAGAGAACAGAACCTTGAATTTGCTGGTGTACAGGCGGCTCAAATGAAGCTTGCGGCTTCTAATACCATTGATGACCCTACCAGCTATTATTGTGTAGGCTACAGCACCATTAAATTTGAATTAGACGGTATTCAGTTAAAGACTTTGGTAGGTCAGAGAGGCAAGCATGCTTCCTGTACCGTAATTGCTACCTTCCTGCCTCGTCAGGTAATCGACTCCATGCAGTCAGCTTTGCAGGCAACAGGTCTTGATATGAAGGCTCTCACCTTGGAGCCAATTGCCGCTATCAACGTGCTGATTCCTCCTACCATGCGCCACTTAAACCTCGCTCTGGTAGATATCGGAGCTGGCACCTCTGACGTAGCTATTACCAAAAACGGCTCTGTCATTGCCTATGGCATGGTACCATTAGCAGGTGATGAAATTACTGAGGCTATTTCTCAGAAATACCTGTTGGACTTCAATATTGCCGAGGAAATCAAGAGAAATGCCGCTATGGGCAAAAACTCACAGTTTACAGATATCCTGGGCATTCCTTACGATCTTACCCCTGATGAGGTATTAGAGCCTGTCATTCCTAACATTCAGAACTTAGCAGGTGCTATTTCCCGTCAGGTCTTAGAGCTTAACAATGACGAAGCACCTCAGGCTATCATGCTTGCTGGCGGTGGTGCCCTGACTCCGAAGCTTCAGGAATTAGTAGCAGAAACCATGAAAATGCCTATCAACAGAGTAGCTGTCAGCCGCCCTGAGAATATCACTGGCATTCTTGACCTGCCTGATGTATTGAAGGCACCTGACGCAGTGACACCTCTGGGCATTATGAAAATTGCTTCTGCAAATACACTCCACTTCATGCGTGTATATGTAAATAATCAGGAATACAGTCTCTTTAACTTCAGGGAAATGACCGTATCTGATGCTCTTTTAAGTGCTGGTATTCAGCTCCGCAAGCTTAACGGCAAGCCTGGCGATGGTATCATGGTGACTATTCAGGGTGAAAATAAATTCTTCCCTGGTGCTATGGGAACCACTGCAAAAATCCTCATGAACGGTGAGCCTGCTGACCTTGATGACAAGATTGAGGAAGAAAGCTACATCGTAGCAGAGCCTGGTCAGGATGGTGATTCCGCTAAGGTTACTGTGGGTGATATTACCGTAGAAGCACCTACCTACACTGTTTATCTCAATGGCGAAGAAACCACCGTCAACAGCCAGTGGCTCTTAAATGGCAACCCTACCGAGCCTGAAACCATGCTTCATGATGGTGATGAAATTACAGCTCAGGAAGACCATACCATGTGGGATTTCCTAAAGTCTGTAGGACTTCCTCCAAAGGGAAAGAAAATCAATTATACCTTAAATGGCAGTGGCGCTCAGTACACTATCATTCCACACATTCTCTTAAATGATGCTCCTGCTGAGCTTTCCGATGAGGTACATCCTAACGATCAGATTGATTACACCGCTCCTGAATTCCCAAAGCTGGGACAGGTTTTGAATATTTCTGAAATGGATTCCTACATCGTTATCTACTACAAGGATAAGGAATACAGAATCAAGACTGCTGGTGTATCAATGGAAATCAACGGACACCCAGCCTCCTTCAACACTCTGGTGCAGGAAGGCAGTGAAATACACTACGCTACCGACATGGGTGCGGCAACCACCGTCAGCGAAGCACTGCTGGCAGTAGGCTTCCAGCCACCACCACCATCCAGCCACATGAAGTTCACCATCATGGTAAACAACATGGAAGTAAGCTTTACTGATCCTATCAAAAACAAGGATTTCTTGGATGTAATTTTGGAAAAACGAGAGGAACGCACTCCAATCATTCCTGTTACTGAAATTAAGGATACCTTCAGTTCTACTGTTAAGCCTTTAGAAAATACTACTGAAGAAAAGCCTGAGCCTGTCAAAATCGAGGATATGATTTTTGAGCCACAGGCAGAAAAGGAACCTGAGCCTGAAATCAAGGAAGAGCCAAAAAGAGAGCTTTCCATGCTTGAACGCTTAGGATACAGCAGCAGCGATGTCAGCAAGGCAACCGAAGCCGCTCCACAGCCAATTCAGGATGGTATAAACAACAGAGGATATATTTCACCATTCAGCCGTTTTTCCAGCAATAAATAAACAAACATAAAAACAGGAGGAGCCGTTTCTGGTTCCTCCATTTTATTGCATATATTACCTTTTCACTTAATCAATGCTTCCAAAGCATCATCTTCAACGGCTAGAGCTTCCGTACAGGCTGTACTGTATCGAAAATCTGCTTCGTAGTCACCGCCATTTCTGGCAGAGGTCATCCCCCGATAAATACCATCTGCACCATCAGCAATCAAAGCAATTACCTGCACTAACTGCTGTCTGACCTTTGGCTTTATATTATTGGCATGAGCCACCTGAATGCGGAAATGATTTAACCCCATGTGAAGCTTGTATGCCCTGTCTATAAGTTCATCAGCCTTTTTAAAGCTTCCTTCTCTTTTCAGATGATTATTTACGTCAAGCACCAGCATATCCAATTCAGCACGGTATTCAGTCTTGCGGAGCATTGCTTCTTCAGTGGTCAAAATAACCTTTTCATCAGCCTTTACTGACGCCCTCATCTTCGGTGGTTATTTCAACTCTGGTACCATCATCATGCTTTGGATTATCATTGCCGAATATACTGTAGCCTGCCACAAACATACCAAACATCAGTGCGGCTACCACAGCACCTATACCAGCACTTGCCAAAAGATTATTTCTATTGGTGTTCCCCAGCTTTTTCTCTAATTCCATCATAACATCAAGCTGATGCTGCTGATTGTTCATAATGGTACGTTGCTGAGCCTTTAACTCACGCTGGGCATTCATGACATTTTCAATAACATCAAGAGTTTCCTGCTGATTGCTGCGAAGCTTCTCTGTCAGAGCCTCCCGCTGATTTACAACCTCATTTAATCTGTCTAAAATCCCCTGATTGCCACTCTGAAATTCTTCCTGCTGCTGCAAAAGCTTTTCCTGATTGGTATTAAGCTCATCATATTTAGCAACTAAGCCCTCCTGAATGGTCATCAGTTCAAGAACTTTTGTTCCAACTTCCTGAACCTTGCCAGAAAGCTCCAGCTGCTGAACATTCAAATCCAGCTGCTTGTTGCTGGTTTCAATCTGCTTTTCTTCAAGGGAATTATACTTTTCCGCTATGGAATTATTAATATCCTCCAGCTTATTTTTTACAGCATCTCCTGCACTTATGAATTTATCTTCAAGAGACTTTCCTACATCCTCAGCCTTTGCCGCAAGTGCATCACCAGCGATACTGAATTTTTCCTTCAATGAGGAAATCAGCTCATCCTGCATATTGGAATTTTCTTCTAAATCATGAGCTATCTTGTCTGCCTTAGCGACATAATTCTCCTGTCTTTCGCATAATTCCTGCTGTTTTTCCTGCTGCTGTTTTTCCTGCTCAATGAGATTAAGAAGTGACTCCTCAACCTTTTCCTGACGTTCAACAATGGACTCCTTGTCAAGAATCTCCCTGAGAGCCTTTACGTCCTCAGTCACACTGGCATAACCATCAGTAAATTCCTTCAACTGTGCAGTAAGGCTATTGCTGCTTTCATCAATCTGACTTATAGAAGATTTTAAAATCATGCCCACATGCTCGGCAAAAATCTTCATGTCATCAATATTGGTACCCAGCTTTCCATTGAGGTCGCCTACTGTGGATTTAATTTCCAAAAGGAAGCCTGATACAGCCACCTGCTGATTAGCTGTGAGGTCCAAGGCAGAATTAATCTGACTTATGATATTTTCTACATCATCTGGAAGGACTGCCACCTTATCTGCTGACTGACGAAGGTCCAGAGAAAACTGATAAATCTTATCCAGCTCCTCCTTAAGCTGGCCTAAGAAGCCCCTGAGTTCCTCCATCTTGGATAAATCATCGGAAACCTTGTCGATAACCTCCATTTTATCCTTCAGATCACCTAAGACGTCAATGCGGTCAACCAGAGCAATACCGCCATTCACCAGCTTGCCTAAGTCACGCTTTGTACTCGCAAGGCTTCTGGTCGCCTTATTTAATGAATTAATACCTCTTTCCAAGGTATCCTGACCGTCACCGAAAATACGGCCTATCTCCGCACTGCTGAGAGCTATCTGCTCCAGCTTTTTGTTGTATTTATTAATATGATCTTTGGACATAATATCCTGAATCTGACCATTCATGCTAGCCATCGAGGTATTTACGCCCACCAGATAATCATGTATATTTTTCAGCACCTTCTGCAGATTGTCTGCTCCTGCCTGCAAATTATCTGCATCTGCCTGTAATGTTTCTTCATTGACAGCCATTCATGCACCGCCTTTCTGCATTATAAAAAAATGCTTGCATAATATTCCTAAGTATAGTATAATACAAAATGGTGGTAATAACAATAGAAAATTTTCAAACATAATCATATGCGGGTGTAGTTCATCGGTAGAATGAAAGCTTCCCAAGCTTTAGAGGGGGGTTCGATTCCCCTCGCCCGCTCCATAGAAATTTCAGGGCTTCTCGTACTTTTTTTCGGGAAGTTCTTTTTTAT
>CALZDE010000132.1 GCA_945637225.1 uncultured Selenomonadaceae bacterium | reverse complement strand
ATCAAACATAAATTTATAATATTTTATAACATAATATTAACTGTTATTCAGCCTCATATTCATAGTAATTGCATACCTTTATTATATATCTGTTGGTTATATAAGTCGAATACTAATATAATTATTGTCCAATACCTTATGAGTATGGAAAATGAATGTTGAATAGAAGAAAAATATTTGCGTGAAATACTTGAAATATAGGCATTGGTGAGGTATACTAAAGAAAAGGAATTTTTCTTGACCTATGGAGGGGGTGACAAGTATGTCAAGTGTTTCTTCAATTGCAAGTAACAATACTCTTTTGGCTCAGTTAGCGGCTAGTGGCAAGATGAATGCTAATAGTACTGCAAGCAGTATCAATAAAATTAGCGGTACTTACAGTGATAAGGTGAATGCTTCTAATAGCACTTCTTCAAGTACACCTGCCTATACATTGTCCTCTAACCTGAGTAACATTATCAGCGGTGCTAATTCTACCTCTGATAGTATTTATTCTTCTATCAAGGACGCCTATACCGCAGGCCAGAAGTTTGCTAATTCCATCATTAACCAGCGCAATACTCTCAATGACCTGATAAAGAGCTACGGTGAAACAAAGTCCCAGTTCCAGGCTGAGTATGCGTCAAATCTTTACGACCTCAATGAAGCCAGCTCCAAAATGCAGAATCAGGGCTTCTACGTAAAGGGTGCTAATGATGAGGATACAGCTAAGAATGTGGAGAATGTAGTTAAGAATGTCAGCAATTTCGTCAAGGCATTCAATGAAAATCAGGAATTTTTGAATAAGAATTCTGATGTTTCCAAGCGAGTTTCTTCCTTAGCAAATTCCTTCGGTGATAACAAGTATTATGCCAATACTTTGAGCAAGGTGGGTATTTCCGTAGGCGATAAGGGCACTCTCAGCGTGGATACTGAAAAGCTTTCCAAGGCACTGACCGATAACAACAGTGCAGCCTCTTATGTTTTAGAGGGTTTAGCCCGCCGTACAGATAACAAGGCTGTCAAGGCCGCTAATCAGATGGAGAAGGTTTTCCCAAGCATTTCCGCTATGATGGGCAGTGATATTGAATCTACCAAGAAGCTGTATTCTGCAAATACCTTAGCTGCTACCAATAAGTATGAAGGAATTGGCAGTATGCTGAATCTGTATTTCTAAAATTAAAAATTTAGAATGTTTCATAGAAAACCGCACCAATCTGATGCGGTTTTTTAATACATTGATATGAATTAAGAAATTTTCTAGTGTATTTTTCTAATAAATGTGCTATAATGTAAAGTAGAGTTGTTTTGTATAGAATACATAAATAAACACCCAAGATATATTTAAGTATTTATGGTATTTTAGGAGGAAAAGGTATGGTAGCATGGAAAAATTTGGATACTCTCACAGCATTTGAGAACCTGAAGGCCCTGAAGAACAAGGTCGATATCAAGGTTGCTATGGCTGGCGAAAATGGCGCAAAGCGTGTAAATGAGTACAAGGTGCCAATGGCTGAGGGTATGTCTTTCAACTATGCAGCTAAGCAGGTTGATGATGAGGTTCTGGCTGTATTAGCAGACTTAGCAAAGGAAGCTGAGCTGGTAGCTAAGTACAAGGAACTGTGCAACGGTGCGATTATCAATACTGGTGAAAATCGTCGTGTTCTCCATCAGTTAGCTCGTAAGCAGCAGGGGGATGCTGTTGTAGTTGACGGTGTAGACAAGAGAGCTTTCTATGTTGAGCAGCAGAAGAAGGCAGCAGACTTTGCAAACAAGGTACATGCTGGTGAAATCGCAAATGAGAAGGGTGAGCCTTTCACTACTGTTGTTCAGATTGGTATCGGCGGCAGTGACTTAGGTCCTCGCGCTCTGTATATCGCTCTGGAGAACTGGGCTCGTGTAAACGGTACTCTGAAGATGAATGCAAAGTTCATCAGCAACGTTGACCCTGATGATGCTTCTGCAGTTTTAGCTACTACTGACTTAGCACATGCTCTGTTCATTGTTGTTTCTAAGTCTGGTACTACCTTAGAGACTCTGACCAATGAGCAGTTTGTAAGAGATGCTTTAGTAAAGGCAGATCTCGACCCATCCAAGCACATGATTGCTGTTACCAGTGAGACCTCTCCAATGGCTAAGAGCACCGCATTCATGCAGGCTATCTTCATGGATGACTTCATCGGTGGCCGTTATTCTGTAAGCTCCGCAGTTGGTGGCGTTGTTCTGTCCCTGGCATTTGGCCCAGAGGTATTTGCACGTATCCTCAACGGTGCTGCAGCATCTGATGATTTAGCAAACAACGAGAGCATTTTCGAGAACCCATCTATGCTTGATGCACTGATCGGTGTATATGAGCGCAATGTACAGGGCTATCCTGAGACTGCAGTTCTGCCATATTCTCAGGCATTAAGCCGTTTCCCTGCACATCTCCAGCAGGCAGATATGGAGTCCAATGGTAAGTCTGTAAACCGCTTTGGTGAGCCTGTTGACTATGTAACTGGCCCTATCATCTTCGGCGAGCCAGGCACCAATGGTCAGCATTCCTTCTATCAGCTGTTACATCAGGGCACTGATATTGTTCCTATGCAGTTCATCGGCTTCAAGGAAAATCAGATGGGCAAGGATGTTGTTATCGAGGACAGCACCAGCCAGAAAAAGCTCTGCGCTAATGTAGCAGCTCAGATTGTTGCATTTGCTTGCGGCAAGGATGACGAGAATAAGAACAAGTCCTTCAAGGGCGGCCGTCCTTCCAGCATTATCATTGGCGATCAGCTGACTCCTGAGTCTCTGGGTGCACTGCTTGCTCACTTCGAGAACAAGATTATGTTCCAGGGCTTCCTGTGGAATGTAAACAGCTTCGACCAGGAAGGCGTACAGCTCGGCAAGTTACTGGCTAAGAAGGTATTAGCACATGACACCGAGGGTGCACTGAAGGTATACAGCGACCTGCTCGAAATCTAAAAAGTAATTAGTTTATCGCAATAAATAAAGACCGCATTAGTTAATTCTAGTGCGGTCTTTTAGTATTAAATATGGTATTATTTTTTAGTTGTTTATTGAAAATCAGAAGGTAGCTACTACTGCGCCCTTGTACTGTTCCTCAATGAACTTCTTTACCTTCTCGCTCTTTAAAGCCTTAATGAGAGCCTGAATTTCTGGACGGTTCTCATCACCAGCACGAACTGCTACGATGTTTACGTATGGGGACTCAGCACCCTCCTGGAAAAGAGTATCCTTAGTTGGGTTCAGCTGAACCTGCATTGCAAAGTTGGAATTGATAACTGCTGCATCAACATCATCTAAGGTACGTGGTACCTGTGCAGCTTCTAATTCCTGGAACTTCAGGTTCTTTGGATTGGCAGCAATATCCTGAACGGTTGCGGTAATGCCTACGCCATCCTTTAAGGTGATAAGGCCTGCCTTAGCTAAGAGAAGCAGGGAACGGCCACCGTTGGTTGGGTCGTTAGGAATAGCTACGGTTGCACCATCTGCTAATTCCTTTAAGTCCTTAACCTTCTTGGAGTAAACGCCCATTGGCTCGATGTGAATACCGCCAGCACTTACCAGCTTTACCTCTGGATGTTCCTTTACGAAATCATCGAGGTATGGCTGATGCTGGAAGTAGTTAGCGTCTAATTCCTTATCGTTGGTAGCTAAGTTTGGCTGAACATAATCGCTGAACTCTACAATCTGCAGTTCAATGCCGTCCTTCTTTAAGTCGTCCTTAATCTGCTCAAGAACTTCTGCATGAGGAACTGGAGTTGCGCCGACCTTCAATACCTTAGCATCCTGCTTTGCTGCCTCCTGATTGCCGCCACAGCCAACGAGAGCCAGTGTAGCAACCATAATAGCCGCAAGAATTGTCAAAAGCTTTTTCATGAAATCTTCCTCCTACTTTTTATTTTTTATTGAGTTTTGCCGCCAGCTTATTGCCAGCGAACTGAACTAACTGAACCATAATTATGAGAATTACTACTGTTGCCAGCATAATCTCTGGGCGGAATCTCTGATAGCCATAGCGGATAGCAAGGTCACCAAGACCACCACCGCCTACTGCACCTGCCATTGCGGACTCACCTACAAGGGCAATTACTACTGTTGTGAGCTGTGCTACGATGTTTGGCATAGCCTCTGGCAAAAGCACCCTGCTGATAATCTGCATTGGGGTAGCTCCCATGGACTGAGCCGCCTCTACAATACCCTCTGGAACCTCTCTGAGTGAGGTTTCTACCTGTCTGCCAATGAATGGAATGGAAGCAATTACAAGAGGAACCATAGCCGCAGTTGTACCGATGGAAGAACCGACAACCAATCTGGTAAAAGGTATGATAGCTACCAGCAATATAATGAAAGGAATGGAACGTACCGCATTTATAACGGAACTTAGTACCTTATTCAGTATTGGACTTTCTAAAATCTGTCCCTTGGTGGTGACATGGAGCAATACACCTACAGGAACACCTATTATGGTAGCTATTATCATGGATACAGCCACCATATAAACTGTTTCGCCTAATGCCTTAGTCAGCAGAGGTATCATATCTTCGAACATAGCCTAGCACCTCCACTTTCAGATTTTGACGTTGCAGATATTTTATTACTCTGTCCACCTTTTCCTGTGCACCGGCAATACCGACAGTCAGACGTCCAAAAGGCGTGTTTTTGATGTGGTCGATACTGCCTGAGAGAATGCTGAGGTCGAGGTCGAATTTTTTTATTATCCTTGATACCACAGGGGTATTGGAAGTCTCACCGATAAAGGTTATACGGCACATGGTCATCCTGTCAGGAGCAGGCTCGCTGAATACCTCATCAGGCTCGATACCGGTAGGAAGCTCATTGGAGAGCAATACGCTGATAAATTCCTTGGTGATAGGCTTCTGAGGGTCGGTAAACACTTCAAGAACAGGTCCGTTTTCGGCAATTAAGCCCTTTTCGATGACAGCTACCTTATCACAGATATCCTTGATAACCTGCATTTCATGGGTAATAACCACTACGGTAAGCTTCAGCTTTTCATTTATGTCCTTGATTAGTTCAAGAATAGCCTTAGTTGTCTGAGGGTCAAGAGCAGAGGTCGCTTCATCACAGAGAAGTACCTTTGGCTCACTTGCTAAAGCACGGGCAATGCCTACACGCTGTTTCTGACCGCCGGAAAGCTGAGAAGGGTATTTATCCGCCTTATCTGCCAGCCCTACTAATTCGAGCAGTTCTGTTACCTTTGCAGTGATTTTCTCCTTTGGAGTATTTGCAAGAGTCAGTGGAAAAGCGATGTTGTCAAAAACAGTCGCTGAGGAAAGCAGGTTGAAATGCTGGAAGATCATGCCTATATCCTTGCGTGCCTCACGAAGCTCTGAATTTGAAAGAGCCATCATGTCCTTGCCATCTACAATGACTTCACCGCTGGTTGGACGCTCCAAAAGATTGATACATCTTACCAGTGTTGATTTGCCGGCACCGCTCAGACCGATAATACCGTATATTTCTCCCTCTTTAATATGAAGGCTGATATCCTTAAGTGCCTTTACTGGACCAGAAGGACTGTCATAAACCTTTTCAATATGGGATAACTTAATCAAATCATCACATCCCTAATATACATACTCATTATGACTTAAATTTTGTGCTTTAATAAAGCATATCTTTATTATATGTTTTATATGTTAACATATAATAAGGTGCTTGTCAATAGAAACATATCTACCTTTATATCTATTCTCTGTAACAAAGCAAATTCCTGCAAAAAAGTTTTGTAAAATATAAAATCCATGTAATACATTTCCGTATCATCGTAAAAGGAACAAGAAAACAAAATGAAGTCTTTCAAGAGAAATCAAGGAACTTCGAATAGACTGTTAATAAAATGCGCTTGATTTATCAGCGATTTTGTTATAAAATAATAATAACTTATAACTATAAAGAAAAGAGTTCAATATAAAATAAATGATATGATGAATTTAACGATAGAATAATAATATTTAATGTATA
>CALZDE010000131.1 GCA_945637225.1 uncultured Selenomonadaceae bacterium | reverse complement strand
TTATATAAAAAAGATGTATTTTTTACATTTTGTGATATAATATAAAAGGAGCGAAAAATCATGACTTTTTTCAAAGTAAAGAAGCTGGCTAAGGCTATTGCTTTAGGTGTCTGCGGTATTATGGCAGCTGGTATTATCGCTGGCTGTGGCGGTGGAGATACCGGCAAGAGTGCGGCTGTTGAGCAGAGCATTTTGAAGGTAGGCGTTACCAATTTTGCTGATACTTTAGAGCCAACTCAGAATTTCTTCGGCTGGGTAGTTATGCGTTATGGCTTGGGCGAGTGTCTTACTAAGTTTGACGAGAAGATGAACATTCAGCCTTGGCTGGCTGATAAGTGGGAAATCAGCGAGGACCATCTCACATGGACATTCCATATCCGCGATGATGTAAAGTTCTCCAATGGCAACAAGCTTACTGCTGACGCTGTTAAGAAGTCTATTGAGCGTGCTTTTGCTAAGAATAATCGTGCGGCTACTTTCTTTGAGTATGACAGCATTACTGCTGACGGTCAGAACCTTGTTATTAAGACAAAGAAGCCTCTGCCAAATCTGCCTGGTTTCGTAGCTGACCCTCTCTTTATCATTGTAGATGTTACTGCTGAGGAAGCAGGTCGTGATTTTGCAAAGGAAGGCCCTATTTGTACTGGTCCTTATGTAGTAGAGTCTTTCGTAAAGGAAAAGGCTGTAATGAAGAAGAACCCAAATTACTATGCTGAGGTTCCATTCGAGACTGTTGAAATTCCTTCTATTGACGACCCTAATACCCGTGCTATGTCCCTGCAGTCCGGCGAGGTAGATATGGCTGTTAATATTGCGGCTGGTGATATTGACCTTTTCAAGGGGAATGACAAGTTCCAGATTGATGAAATTTCTTCCTTGCGTGTAGTTGTTGCCCGCTTGAATCAGAAGCCAGACCACATTCTTTCTGATCCAAAGGTTCGTGCTGCTCTCATTCAGGGCTGTGACCGCAAGACCTATAATGAGGTTCTCTTAAAGGGTACCTTCCTGCCAGGCAAGGCTCCAATTCCACCATCCCTTGATTATGGCTTTGACCAGCTGACCGATCCAAATGCTTACAATCCAGAGAATGCTGCTAAACTTCTTGACGAAGCTGGCTGGACTGAGAAGAATGCTGAAGGTATCCGCATGAAGAACGGTAAGGAATTAGCTCTTGATTTCGTTGTGTATAATAGCCGTGCGGAGCTTCCTCTTTATGCCGAGGCTGTTCAGGCTGATATGAAGAAGCTGGGCGTGAAGATTAATATTAATTCCGTTGACTACAATCTGATTGATAACATGGGTATCAAGGGCGAATATGACCTCTTAATTTCCAATATCACTACTGCAAACACTGGCGACCCAGAGGTGTTCCTGAACTGGTACTGGAGAACTAACGTAAATGGAGACAATCCACAGAATGGCTCTGGCTATAGCAGTGCTAAGGCTGATGAACTGTTTGCTCAGCTGGCTGTTGAGTTCGACAAGTCCAAGCGTCGTGACCTCATCATGCAGATTCAGCAGGTATTGATGGATGACGGTGCGGCTCTGTTCTTAGGTTATCCACAGACTAATATTATTAACAATAAGGCTCTGGCTGGTGTAAAGATGTATCCTTCCGACTATTACTGGGTAACTAATCTCATTAAGCCAGCAGGCAAATAATTATAGTCTGTATTAATACTATTTTTGGCATTTAACTCTCATTCATAAACATGGTAGGGGCGGGGGAGACTTCGCCCTTATTATGGTATTTTAGGAGGAAAAAGGCATGCTTTTAGATGTTGCACATCTTGATATTTCCTATGGAGCAAATCCTAAGCCTACTGTTCAGGATGTTAATTTCACTTTGAATGAAGGTGAGGTACTTACCATTGTAGGCGAGTCGGGCAGTGGCAAGACTACGGTTATACGTGCTATATTAGGCTGTCTTTCTGCTGGCGGTCATGTAAGTAACGGTGATATTAATTTTGCGGGCAGGGATTTACTGAAATTTTCTAATAGTGACTGGCTGGATTTACGTGGCAAGGATGTTTCCATGATTTTTCAGGACAGTGGTGCCATGATGAATCCAGTGCAGACAATCGGTCATCAGTATATTGAATATATCCGCACGCACAGTGATATGAGCAAGGAGGAAGCAAAGCAGAGGGCGATAGATATGCTCGCACGCATGAATCTTCCTAACCCGGAGAATATACTTAATTCCTATGCCTTTGAATTAAGTGGTGGTATGCGTCAGCGTGTCGGCATTGCTATGGCGATTACCTTTCACCCTAAATTGCTTTTAGCTGATGAGCCTACTTCTGCTCTTGATGTTACCACACAGGCACAGATTGTTAAGGAACTGATGAATATAATTAAAAAGGGCGGTGCTTCCATGATTGTTGTTACTCATAACATCGGTGTAGCTGCCTATATGTCAGATAAAATCATGGTTATGGCTGGTGGCAGGGTAGTGGAATACGGCAATACGGAGGACGTAATTAAAAATCAAAAGAAGCCTATACCAAGAAGCTTTTAGGCTCTGTACCTGAGATTGGAGGCCGTCGTTATGCCTGATACAGTAAATCATGTACCTTACGATGCTCATAATTCAGAAATTATCATGAACATCAGGAATATAACCAAGAAGTTTCCTGTGGCTGGCGGTAAATTTCTTACTGCCTGTGATAATGTCAGCATTAATGTGAGAAAAGCAGAAACCATCGCTATTGTAGGTGAGTCCGGCTGTGGCAAGACTACGCTTTTGAAGGCTGTTATGAATATACATGCTCCGACCTCAGGCGAAATTGTTTTTCATGGCAAGGATATTACAAAGCTGACAGGCGAGGAAAAGAGACAGAATTACCGCCATATTCAGATGGTTTTTCAGGACCCTACTGCCGCCTTCAATCCCAAAATGAAGGTAAAAAACATCATCTGCGAACCGCTTTTGAATTTTAATCTCATCAAAAAGTCTGAAATAGATGAAAAGGCAAGAGAGCTTCTTGAAATGGTAGAACTGCCGGGTGATTTTGCAGACAGATACCCTAATAATATGTCAGGCGGTCAGCGTCAGCGTGTAGCTATTGCCAGAGCATTGGCATTACAGCCGGAGATTATTGCCTGTGATGAGGCTACCAGTGCACTTGATGTATCAGTACAGGATACAGTTATTAAGCTTTTGGTGAAATTACAGCAGGAGAGAGGAATTACCTATCTTTTTATCTGCCATGATTTGGCACTTGTTTCCATGTTCGCTCAGCGTGTAGCGGTAATGTATCTCGGCAATGTCATGGAAAAAATTGACGGTGATAAGCTGGATAATGCACGTCATCCATATACAAGGGCACTTTTAAAGGCGGTTTTCCCAGTAGCAACCAAGGATAATTTTACTATTGAAACATTGCAGGGAGATATTCCGTCTCCACTTGATATGCCTGCCGGCTGTCCATTCCAGGACCGTTGTTATAAATGTGCTGATAAGTGCCGTACAGAAAAGCCTGTTTTACAGGAATTAGATTATAATCATTACGTAGCCTGTCATTATCCCGTAACAGATGAGGAATTATGCAGATGACAACGAAGGACTATTTAAAGGTAACAATACCGTTTATGCTGTCTACGGCAACACAACCGCTTTTGGGGGCGGCTAATACTGCTATGATGGGAAGAATGCCCACTGCTGATTATATTGCGGCGGTGGCTCTTTCCGTTATTTTTTTCAATAACGTATACTGGCTTTTTGGCTTTCTGAGAGTTGCTACTACATCGTTTTCTGCACAGTCAGTCGGAACGAAAAGATTGGTGGATAGAGTGGTGGCTTTGCTGAGACCATTTCTTTTGGCGGTTATCATCAGCATATTGTTTATAATTCTTTATCCGCTTCTTTTTGAATGGTATGCAGATTTTATGCACCCATCCGATGATGTTTTGGCTTTGATGAAGGTTTATTCTGATATTGCCATTATCGGTGCTCCGCTCGTATTTCTGAATTATGTGGTGCTGGGGTGGCTCATGGGGCAAATGCTCATCAAAAAAGTAATGTTTATGCAGATTTCTATGAACGTATTAAATATTGCTTTGAGCTTTGTTACCGTTTTTATCATGGGCATGGATGTGGATGGTGTGGCGTGGTCTATGGTTATTGCTCAAGGGTATGGGCTTATGGCTGGAATATGGGCAGTAGTGAAATCCCGCAGATTTTATCTACATGATAAGTTTATGGCAGAAGTGAAAAATTTTAGTGCCTTTGGAAAAATTCTCCGTATTCAGAGGGATTTAATGATACGTACTGCCTGTTTATTATTTATAAACAACTTATTCACTGAAGCAGGGACCTCACTGGGGACTGAGGTATTAGCGGCTAATGCGGTACTTTTAGAACTGGTGTTTATAATCTCCTTCTTTTTAGATGGCATGGCAAATGGTGTCAGCGTGTTTGCTGGCAAGGCATGGGGTGCGGACAACTTGGAGCTTTTGGAAAATACCATAGCAGTAGGCATGAGGTGTATGTGGATTTTTGCTATAATTTCTGCTTTTATCTGTTTTGCAGGTGGCAGCTTTTTCCTGCAGTTCATGACAAATCAGGCGGAAATTTTGGCTTTGGCTAGAGAATACGTTATTTATCCTGCTATTCATCCTCTTACCGCAGGGGCAGGATTACTGCTTTATGGGGTGTATACGGCTACAAGCTATACTGTATACATACGTAATATGATGCTGGTGGCGGCACTTGTATTTTTTGCCTGTCAGCAGTGTTTTCTTCCAATTTGGGGAAATCATGGTCTGTGGATGGCATATATTGTGGTGTATGGTTTTGAATCCATGACGTATTTTTATGGTATAGGCATGCTAAAAAATCGTAAATTGAAACAATGTTGCAGTAGTAGCACAAAATTTTAAAAATAATTTATTATAAAACCGTTTTCTTATTGAAAATTTTAATTTTATTATGTATAATGGTAGTAGGAATTAACGAAAGTAAACGTGTATATTAGGAGGTATATTTAATGCTGAAGAAGACTAAAATCGTCTGCACTATGGGTCCTGCTACCGATAAGGATGGTATTATTGAGCAGTTGATGGAGAATGGCATGAACTGTGCCCGCTTCAATTTCTCTCATGGCGACCACAAGGAACAGCTGAGACGTATCAACAATGTTCGTGCGGCTATGGCAAAGACTGATAAGCTGGTAGCTTTACTTTTGGATACCAAGGGTCCAGAAATTCGCTTAGGTCTGTTCCCAGATGGCCCAGTTATGCTGGAAAAGGGTCAGGAATTTACTCTGGTAAATGAGAATATTCCTGGTGACAAGTACAAGGCTCATGTAAATTATGACAACCTCTATAATGAGGTAAAGCCAGGCGATACCATTCTTTTATCCGATGGTCTTGTTGGTCTTACTGTTAAGGAAATTAAGGGCAAGGATATTGTTACTGAGGTTCTCAATGATGGTAAGATGAGTGACCGTAAGCGTGTAGCTGTTCCTGGTGTTTCTCTTGGTCTGCCACCTATTTCTGAGCAGGATGAGAAGGACCTTATTTTCGGTGTTGAAAATGATATGGACTTCGTTGCGGCTTCCTTCATTCAGAGAGCAAGTGACGTTGAGGCTATCCGTAAGATTATTCATGAGCATGGCGGTCATATGGAAATCATTTCCAAGATTGAGAACATGGAAGGTGTTAAGAACATCGATGCAATTATCGAAGCTTCCGATGGTATCATGGTAGCTCGTGGTGACCTTGGTGTAGAGGTTCCAGCAGAGGAGGTTCCAATCATTCAGAAGGATATCATCAAGAAGTGCAGTCAGGCGGGCAAGATTGTTATCGTTGCAACTCAGATGTTAGAGTCCATGACTACCAATCCACGTCCTACCCGTGCAGAGGTTTCTGACGTAGCTAATGCTATTATGGATGGTACTGACGCTATTATGCTCAGTGGTGAGACTGCAAGCGGTAACTATCCAGTAGAAGCTGTTAAGACCATGAACAGC
>CALZDE010000130.1 GCA_945637225.1 uncultured Selenomonadaceae bacterium | reverse complement strand
AATTTCGATGATGATAAGCACTGCCAGTACGCCAAAGGCCCAATTAAGGCTGGTAGCATTGGAGATGTAGCCGATTGCTGCTGGACCGCAGAGCATACCTAAATAACCAAAGGTACCCATAGCCGCTACTGCCTGACCTGAAGGCATATCTGTCTGATTTCCTGCAAGAGAATAAATAACAGGGACAACATTAGCAAGTCCTATGCCCATTAAGAAAAAGGCAGAAAAAATGAGTGGCTCCCAGCTGGCAAACACGAGAAGCATAAAACCGATAAAGCTTAAAAACAGTCCGCCAGCAACCATAATTTTCTTACCAAAGCGGTTTACTGCATAATCGCCTGTTATACGTGTCAGAAACATCGCTACTGAATAGATGGAATAGCCTGTTCCTGCAAGTGCAATATCCATGCCATGTACTTCTGTGATATAGATACCGCTCCAGTCCATGACAGCACCCTCTGTTAAAAACGAAATGCCTATAATGATACTGAAAAATATAATAATTCCTTTTGGAATAGCCAGTAATGTAGATTCTTTTTCATCCTCTTTTGCACCATAAGGGAGAAGCTTGCCGTAGCACAAGGATAACAGTGCCAGCATTATAAGAACAGCAATTATGGTAGCCATTAATGGACTTAAGCCCAAAGACAGCCATATGCCAAAGATACCAGCGCCTACAAAACAGCCAATGCTCCACATTGCATGGAAATTGGACATAATGCTTCGGCCACTGGCCTGTTCCACAAATACTGCATTGATATTCATAACAACGTCTATCAGTCCCATGGCAGAACCGAATACCAAAAGCAGAGGTACCAGCTGATAAACGGAATTTACCTGAGTGATAGCTAATAAAATTATAATGAAGATTATTGAAGCAATGGTAATTACCTTACGGCACCCATATTTTCTTGCTAATGCGCCGGATAATGGCATGGAGAGGAAGGAGCCTATACCGATACAGAGAAGGAGCATGCCCATAATGTCATCGGAAACAGACAATCCCTGCTTGACGATAGGTACTAAAGGTGCCCATGTAGCACAGCCGAAGCCTGAGAAGAAAAATATTGCTCTGACAGCGTATTGTTGCCATTTTAAAGGAATTTCATTCATAAATAACACCTCATACACACAAAGAACACACTCTCTTACAATGGACTAGACATTATCAGAGAGTGTTTCCTGTTTAATTTTTTATTAAATTTACTTTTGTCGTTAATCGCTAATATTAGTATTAGGCAAAAGTATCTTATGCTTAGCTGGGTCAGCATCACATTCTCTTACCGTAAACATCAATTCCGGTTCCTCCGGGGTAAAATCAAGACTGGCCATAAGGGTAAGTATCAGCCACTGGTATTCATTGTCTTTATCTTTATGTCTTACAGAAATTTCCAGCTTTCAACCGCCGGAAATAAAATGACGTCTTACGGCAACTACATCAATGAACTTGTAGAAGTTTTCCATATCATCGGTATGCAGTCTGCCAGCAAATATCTTTGCCCAAATGAATATATCCTTGGAAACCTCGCTGAAATCACTCAGTTCCTTAGGACTTGCTTTTATAATGGAAAAATCACCGTTAAGCGGATTAAGCTTGATAATGGTGCGGAATGCATCGTACATTACGCTGAGAGTATCTTCCCTGTTGGCGGTATCTACATCTGCTTCCTTCCACGCGAAAAGCATCCATGGATTATCTTCTGAGAACTGGTTGGAGCGAATAGTCTCAAAGGCAAACCAGCGGAAACCATCACCAATGAAATAACGGATATGTGTACGGCGTTTTCTGTGGTTCATGCGAAGCTGGTCGAGCAGAGACTCCTTGCAGGAAGCATCCTGAAAACGAGTAATATCATCCTGATGAATAAAACCATTCTTGATATACCTGCTGATATATTCCCAGATATTTACTGGGCGTGGAGTAGTTATGAAGTCAGGCTCAAAGAATTTGCGGATAAAGCGGTACTCACCGGTGTAAGGATTTACCTCGGCAACCTTCCAGAAGTATTCTGCCAATTCATTGAGATAGGAACGTCCAAGCTTCCTCTGCTGAACTGCACTATCTGCTACCAGAGAAGGATTTTCTAACAGCTTTTCATATTCAGGAATAGGCAGAGGCTTATAGAAGTAATATCCCTGAGCATATTCACAGCCAAGGAGAGTAAGCATCTGCTTTTGGAACTCTGTCTCGATACCTTCAGCTATAGTTGGCAGGTCAATTTCATGAGCCATATTAAGGACAGAGCCAATTATCTGCAAACCTTTGGCATTGTTGCTTTCATTGAGGTCCAAAAAGCGCATATCCAGCTTCAGTACGTCAGCATCAACATCCTTCAGCATATTGAGCGATGAGTAGCCACTGCCGAAATCATCAATGAGAATTTTGAAGCCGGCCTTCTTTAAAGCTTCTTCTGCATCCTTGATAATAGCTTCATTTTCTACGTAGGCACTTTCTGTAATTTCTATTTCTATGAAGGTAGCAGGTACCTTATACTTCTCAATCAGGCTGGTAAATACCTGCACTATGTCCAGCGCATAAACATCTATACGTGATACATTGACTGAAATAGGAAGTACACGACGGCCTTCATCCATCCAGCGACGAATGGTTTTGCAGACGAGTTCCCATACATACTTGTCTAAATAGGTAATAAAGCCATTCTTCTCCATAACAGGTATGAACTTGCCAGGGGAAATCATTCCCTCTGTTGGGCTTACCCATCTTACAAGAGCTTCGGCACCGATAATTTTACCGGAATTCAGGAAACATTTTGGCTGTAGGAAGAAGGTAAATTCACCATTTTTCATAGCCATATGAATCTTAGGCATCAGGTCAATTTCCTTCTGCATGCGCTCTGCCATAACATCGTCTACCCAGTATACATCAGAATCCATTGTTTCCATGGCCTTGTTGATGGCAGTGACTGTATAGTCGTACATTTCAATAGCAGTAGGCTTGATTTCCTTATTATTGTTGATGTATCCGCCAAAGAAGGGGCGGAAGGAAGAATCAATAGCTGGGTACATGGAAATAACATTACGAATACCAGCACATAAATCAGAAGCAAGCTCTGCATTACGCTTAAATGTAATCGAAAAATTATCTCCGCCCATGTAGCCGGAGTGAGTACCATTTACCCTGTCAACAGCCACCAAAAAGGAACCGATGGTATTGAGCATATCATCGCCCTTCTTACGTCCGTACCACTTGTTAAAGAAGCTGAAATGCTCAATATCCAAGGTCAGCATACAATAATCATCAGGGTCGTTGGCAAACATTTCGTCTAAAATGGCCCAGTAATAACGACTGGTAGGGAGACCTGTTAAAATATCTATATTTGGGCTTTCAGTCATAGGAAACACCTCAATAATTTCTAAAATTTAAAATCGGACAATGTGTATAACGGCTATACTGTCACACGGAGACGGACACACAAATCTATTTAATAAATCTATTTAATATATATATTCTACACGATAACAGCATAATCCTGCAAGCAAAAATAATTTGTAGAAATTTTCTGAAATTTAATTATTTAGTGCTTTACTAAATTAAAGTATTGACTAATGAGAAAATAGGTCGTATAATATGAATTGTGATTTGATTAGGACGGAAAAATCCGTTATCGGGAGGTTGTATACATGGAATATTTAACAATTGCTATGCCAAAGGGAAAGCTGTTTGGTCTGGCCGCTGATCTTTTAGCTAAGGTAGGCTATACCGCAGAAGATTTAAGCGAAAAATCTCGTAAACTGGTAATTACCAATGAGGAAAAGAAAATTAAATTTATCATAAGCAAGACCGCAGATGTTCCTACCTATGTAGAGTATGGTGCGGCTGACATTGGTATTATTGGCAAGGATGTTCTTTTGGAGTCAGGGCAGGATGTATATGAGCTTCTGGATTTAGGATTTGGCAAATGCCATTTGATGATGGCTGTTAATAAGGCAGAGAAAAGACCAGCCTTAGAAGATTATGCTAATACAAGAGTAGCAACTAAGTTCCCTCACATTGCGGAGAAATTCTTCAATAGCAAGGGTATGCAGATGGAATATATCAAGTTAAATGGTTCCATCGAGCTTGGCCCTATCGTGGGACTTTCTGAGAGTATCGTTGATATAGTAGAAACAGGTACTACTCTGAGGGAAAATAATTTAGAGGAAATTGCATATATTATGGATGCGACTGCTCGCCTCATCTGTAATCGTGTGAGCTTCAAGCTGAAATTTGATAGAATAAATCAGCTTACTGAGGATTTACGTACTGTCCTGGAAATGGCAAAGGAGAATAAACAATGAAAATAGTTAATGTAAAAGAAGCAGGTATTCAGGCTGTTGAAAAGATGCTTACTAAGGCGGCATTTGATCAGGTAGAGTTAAATCCTCGCATTCGTGAAATAAACAAACAGCTTTTTGGCCGTGACATGACTGCCGCTGAAATAGTAGACATGATTGTCAATGATGTACGCAAAGATGGCGATAAGGCTGTTATTAAGTATACAAAGCTGATTGACCGTACTGAATTTACCCCTGATGAAATTCTTGTTACTGAAGCTGAGTACGAAGCGGCTTACAAAGAAGCTGATATGGCTGTAGTAGAGTCCTTGAAGAAGGCGGCGGCTAATGTTCGTCAGTATCATCAGGAGCAGAAGCCAAATTCCTGGATGACCTATCGTGGTCAGGGCTCTATTCTCGGTCAGAGCATTATTCCATTAGACAGAGTTGGTATCTATGTACCAGGCGGTACTGCGGCTTACCCATCTTCTGTTATCATGAATGCTGTTCCTGCTGCTGTAGCTGGCGTAAAGGAAATTATTATGATGGTTCCGCCAAAGAACGGCAAGATTAATCCTTATGTACTTATTGCGGCAAAGGAAGCTGGCGTGTCCAAGATTTTCAAAATTGGCGGTGCACAGGCTATTGCGGCTATGGCGTTTGGTACAGAAACTATTCCTCGTGTAGATAAGATTACTGGTCCTGGCAATATCTTTGTTACCTTGGCTAAGAAGGCTGTTTATGGACATTGTGATATTGATATGCTCGCTGGCCCAAGTGAGATTTTGATTGTAGCAGATAAGACCGCTGACCCACAGTATACTGCGGCAGATATGCTCAGTCAGGCAGAGCATGATATGCTGGCTTCCAGTATTGTCATCACTGATTGTGCAGAACTGGCAGACAAGGTAGCGGCAGAGGTAGAGATTCAGCTGGCAAAGCTTCCTCGTCAGGAAATCGCTCGTGCTTCCATTGAAAATAACGGTCTGATTGTAGTAGCAGAGAATATTCTTCAGGCAGTGGAATTAGCGAATGTTTCCGCCCCAGAACATATGGAACTGCTCACCGAACAGCCATTTAATCTCCTTCCTTATGTGCATAATGCAGGTGCAGTTTTCTTAGGTGCATATTCACCAGAGCCACTGGGAGATTACTTTGCAGGTCCAAACCATGTGCTTCCTACTGGCGGTACTGCCCGTTATTATTCTGTACTGAATGTAGAAACCTTCATGAAGCGTACCAGTATTATTTCCTACACCCAGCCTGAGCTTGATAAGGTAAGTGATGATGTTATCCGTCTTGCTGAGGCAGAGGGCTTGCAGGCACATGCTAACGCTATTCGTATCAGAAAATTAAAGTAAAATGAGGAATAAGCTATGTATAATTATCGTAAAGGACTGGCGGAAATGCCATCTTATGATGTGGTAGAACGCCCTTGGAATATAAAGGTAAATGCAAATGAGTGTGGTATGAACCTTCCTCCACTTGTTGAGGATCGTGTGATGGCTCGTATGTCTCACATCGCCTTTAACCGTTATCCAAATGAGGAATTAGAGGATTTGATGGAGGCTATTGCTAAGAATTATGGCATGAGCAAGGAGAATGTACTGCTCGGAAATGGTTCCAGTGAAATTATTGAGAAGATTTTCCACTGCTTTGGCGGTAAAAATCACAAGATTGTTTTCCCACAGCCATCATTCTCCATGTATCATATTTATGCAAAGGCGGCAGAGGCAGAGGGAGTTCCTTTTGACTTAAATGATGATTACA
>CALZDE010000129.1 GCA_945637225.1 uncultured Selenomonadaceae bacterium | reverse complement strand
CTGTCATAGGAAGAAAATGCTTGTTGCATTTTCATGATTGAGGGCGTTATAATAGTAGCCATAGCATAAAACTCCTTTTTTGTATGTTTTTTGTGGTACTTAAATTATACCAAATTGGGAGGTTTTATGCTATATTTTTATTTACGAAGCCCGTAAAATCAAGGACTCACAGTACTTTTTTATGTGGGAAGTTTGAGATTTTTTACATAAAAAAACTGACAACAAATCCTTATGGACATGCTGTCAGTTATTCTATCCTGTTTATTTAAAATTTACTACCCTCTAATAATATTTATACTATGCACACAGAACACCAGTTATATTTTCAATACCGCGTGGTACTGGCAAAGCATCGTAAATAGCCTTTATTTCTGCAAACAGTTCTGCCTTTCTCTCGGCACTTGTACTTACATTTCTCCATTCCTCATACAGAACATGTGTAGCATTATTGGCTTCCATGCTCTTATCAGAATGTACCTGCAGTTCAAAGCTCTGTCCGTCAGGAGATACTGCATTAATATGAATTGCCTTATAACGTCCTTCCTTATTGAGATACTTATTATCTACCTCCGTAATAGTATAGCCCCTGTCTTTAAGCTCTGCAATAGTTTTCAGTGTATTAGCTGCCATGCTGTCATGCTTGCCCACCTGAGTAAAACGCACCAAATCACCCATATCTGCTACGTACTGAAAATCCTTCTTTGGCACCACGCCATTTTTTACATCCTTGTCTGCCTTACGTTCAATCTTGCTGATAACGCTGGATGCTGTTTTTACTGAATGCTCCAAGCCCTGCAACTCCACTCCCAAAGACTTAGAAATCTCTACCATATCCTCGGTAATACCGATGGACTTATAACGTGCCATATCGTAAATAGCCTGTGCTTCCTGATTGTATCCTACCAGCTTATTATCAAGAGCCGCACACATACCAGCAGCAACTAAATTGCCGTTTGAGTTGACAAAGTAGGAACCTCTGCGGAACTTCTCCTTATCCTCTGCCGTCAAAAGTCCATTATACTGATTGGCACAATTGGCAATGTCCACCGAAAGACTGCTGGTAGTAGAACCTAAATAACATGCCGCAGTAATGGTAGTTGCAAGAATTAAGCCACTGCCCTTTAAGGCATACCCCCTAATAGCTCTCATTGTTCTCTTAATTGATTTCTTTAGTGAATGCATTAACAGATTAACCCCCTTCACTATAAATTTATCTTACTATAATATATTATACGCTTCAATTCTGAAAATATTACGTAAAAAAATATATTTTTTAGTTTTTAAAATCAACTAATTATTCAAATAAAAAGTGCATCCATAGGGACACACTTCCTAATTTCACATTAATCAAACATATATTCTCATCTTTGTATCATATATCTGTGAGAATTGCGGTACTCTGTTGGCGTTACACCGGTATATGCCTTAAACAGCTGACGGAAATAATCAGGATTGCTGTATCCTAAACGACTGCTTATTTCATAATTTCTTAACTTTGTTTTTACCAAAAGCTCCTTGCCACGCTCCATCTTCATTTCCATTACAAAGGTAGCAAAGTGAATATCTGTTCTACGCTTGAAAATTCTTCCTGCATAATCCGCACTTATTCCCAGCTGGTCTGCCACCATACGCAAGGATATACCTTCCTCTATGTTATCATAAACAAAAGCACATATCGAGCGGAAGAGACTATCTTCTTTAACTAAGTCAAACCTTTCAATTTGAGAGAACAAAGTTTCGGCAATATTATGCATGTCTTCATCGTTCTGCAGAGGCTCAATATTCTTCATCCAAGGAAATTTTCTTCGGAATGTTTCTACAAAAATCTTTGCTGTTGAATTATAAATTTCTTCCTGCTTAGCCTTGGACAGCTCATTACAGAAATTCTCAAAACTTTCCAGCTTAGAAGGAAAATCCTTATTGCCTGACAAAAGCATATCCGTCAGAATCATTTTTTCTTTTTCAATGTTATCTATAGTCACTTCATCACTCTCCTTCTTATCCAGCTCAATTTCCATATCCTTGTAATCGTCTTCCCTGTCACTATTGGTCATACGGTGAAGGAAAATCTCCACACGCTGAATCATACTGCTGAAGATTTCATTGGAAAGAGGCTTTACCATGTAATCGAAAACCCCCATGCCTATGCCCTGCTGAGCATATTCAAAATCATTACAGCTGCTCAGAAGCACAGTACAGGGACTATTGCTGTTATTTACCTGACGAAGAAAATCTATACCATCCATATCTGGAAGGCGAATATCTGTTACCATGAGGTCTACGTTTCCGCTAGAAAGACGTTCCAAGGCTTCCCTGCCACTGGAAGCTTCCTCAGGCATTTCAAAACCATACCTCATCCAAGGAAATTTTCTTATCATAAAACGTGCTTCTCTGTCAGCATCAATCACTAAAACCTTGTACATAACAACTTCCTCCAAATATCTTACTGCATAGAATACTCATACCAATCTGTTAATTATCTGCTTTATTTCACGCTCAAAGCAAAAGGGCATAGCGACTAGACAACTTAACGTCATCATAGGCCACTATGCCCTAAATTTTATTTTAACACAATCATTTCAATAAATATCCGTAGTCACATTATACATTGATTTAAAGGTATTTGCAAGTAATTAACGGAAATTTGTAGTAATAAAACATTCAAATACATAAGACTCGACCAATTTGTTCATCAATGCCTTTAGTGCATTAAAAAGGGAGACAGCTTTCGCCGCCTCCCATAACTTTCATTTTTGATTTTAAGAATTACTCTTCAGCTTCAGCGGCAGCCTTTGCATCAGCAGCAGCTACACGGCTGTCAACAACCTTATGGAGATACTCACGGATCTCGTCGCCATCCTCCATGGTCATTACAGTTGCCAGATAACGCTTAGCATCAGCAGCAGAAATCTTGCGGAGCTTATCCTTTACCTTTGGAATAGAAGGTGCACTCATGGACAGCTCGTTGATACCCATAGCAGTCAGCAGAACTGCAGCATATGGATCACTTGCCATCTCACCGCACATACCAGCCCAAATACCAGCCTTATTAGCAGACTCAATGGTAATCTGAATCATCTTCAATACAGCTGGATTGAAGTGATTGTACAGATAAGATACGTTGTGATTTACGCGGTCAACTGCCAGAGTATACTGTACCAGGTCATTGGTACCGATACTGAAGAAGTCAACATACTTGGAAATCATAGGAGTCATAACTGCAGCTGCAGGAGTCTCAACCATGATACCAACCTGAACATCACGGGAATAATCCTTACCCTCCATGTCAAGCTCCATCATAGCTTCCTTCAGCAGAGCACGAACCTGCTTTACTTCGTCACAGCTGATAACCATAGGAACCATGATACCAGCCTTACCATATACGCCAGCACGAAGAATAGCCTTCAGCTGTGGCATAAAGAGGTCACGGCGATGTAAGCTGATACGTACAGCACGATAGCCCAGGAATGGGTTCTCCTCATGAGGAATGTCTAAGTAAGCCAGTGGCTTGTCACCACCGATATCCATAGTACGGATTACGCAGAGGTTGCCGTTACAAGCCTCGATAGCTGCCTTATAGTACTCAAACTGATCATCCTCAGTAGGAATATCCTCACGGCCCATGAATACAAACTCAGAGCGGAAGAGACCAACACCCTCATTACCATAAGCAGCAGCAGCCTTAGCATCCTCAGGCAGACCAATATTAGCCATGAGCTGTACACGTACACCATCGGTAGTAACAGCTGGCAGGTCCTTCAATGCAGCATAGCGAGCTTCCTGTTCCTTCTGAACCTTCAGCTTAGCAGTATACTGCTCACGAATATCATCGGTTGCATCAATTAAAATAACACCGGTATCGCCATCCATGATAACGTCAGCCTTTTCCTCAATAGCCTCTACAGCATGGCCAAGACCAACAACGGTAGGAATAGCACGAGCCTTAGCAATAATTACGGCATGACAGGTAGTACTGCCCTGACCTAAAATTACACCGGCAATCTTTTCAGTAGGAATATTTGCAATAACAGATGGCTCAACCTCATAGCCGCAAAGAACTACAGGGTCATCGCCCAGCTCAGGCTCCTTGACGCCTAAGATATACTTAGCAATACGCTTACCAATATCACGGATATCAGCAGCACGCTCCTGCATATAAGCGTCATCCATCATCTCGAAGATATTAGCAGTATCAGAAGCAGCAGCCAGTACAGCAGCTGGAGCCTTCTGAACCTCATCAACCTTGTCTACCATAGCACCAGAGAACATTGGGTCCTGAGCCAGCAGAGAATGTGCCTCCATAATAGCACCCTGCTCTTCCATACCCTTTCCCTTCAGTGTCTCCGCACTTTCCTGCAGAATTTCAACAACTGCAACAACTGCATCCTCAACTTTCTGCTTTTCTTCTTCGATAGTTCCAGCCTTGTAATCAGCTAAAAAGCCGTCCAGGTTCTGACCAACCAACATGGTCTTACCCATTGCAACGCCGGAAATCACGCCCTTACCATGTAAACTCTCTGGCATATTACTGTCCCCCTGTTTGTGCATCACCAAATCGTAATGCATACACTCTCTAAATCTTTTACCCTAGCCATACCATCATGATAATATTGCATAATGGTACTATGGGAGCCACCCCTGCACCGAAACGCAGTATGATAGCTCCCATCAAAAACTTACTTAATTAAAACGTTGAATTAGTCCTCACCGAACTTGGACTCAACCAGAGCCTTCAGAGCGCCGATTGCATCAGCCTCGTCAGCACCATCAGCACTAATGGTAATAGCGGTACCCTTCTTTAAGCCCATGCTCATGATACCGAGAATGCCCTTAGCATCTACAGTCTTGCCATTTGCAGTAATCTGAATCTTGGACTTGAACTTTGCAGCAGTCTGTACAAATACGGATGCAGGACGTGCATGGATACCAGTCTTGTTCTCTACTACCAAATCAACCTTTGTCATAATTAAAACCCCTCATTTCATAAAGATGTTATTACATAATACAAATATCTCTGTCGTGGATATTCATTATTCTAATTATATTATTTCTACATAAATGAAAAATTCCCTGCTAGAATTTCAAAATTATTTTTATTTTTTTTTTCAAAATTTTAAATATATATGAAACCTGTTTCAGTTTTACTATTATTCCAATTTATTTATATGTAATTTATTATTTATTGAAAATCATTATTATATACTACCTGCAAAAAATTTTTTTAATTTACTTTTTATTTGCATATATAATAAAATAGGTGTACAATGTAATATATTGTTTTTAGGGTTACTTTTTAATTTAATTTAGGTGATACAATGGAATTTATGTTAATAACGATAGGGATAATGACATGCAGCAGTCTTGTGGTGTACAAATTATCCAGCCACTTCAATCTGGAAATAAATCCACAGGCCTTGGCTTTTTGCGGAATTGCTTCACTTGCAGTTAATTTTTCTGCTATAAAAATGTCATCCTACCTGTCTCCCTCTCACTATATACTGCTGGCAGGTCTTATATTACTGGCCTCATCAGCGGCTACCTACTATAATCAATATCTGATACACCATCATACCGCTGTACCAAAAGCCACTCCATCTCCTATAATAATGGCAGATACAATTCCTGCTGACGAAGCAGAAGCTCCTGATACCTTGGATAATGCCGAAATTATAGAAAATGCAGAACCAGCAGAAGATATTGAGCTCACAGAAAATATTGAACATACAGACGATGTTGAGCAGGTAGAGGATATTGAGCATACAGAAGCTTTGGAAACTATCCCTGACGATACAGAAAATACAGTTAATGATGTAGCTGATAATACAGATAATATAATTGAGGAAACTTCTGAAGCTGACACTGAAGCAGAAGAAAGCAGTGAAGAACCTGCAGAGGATATTGCTGAAAGCGTTGAGGAAGATATTGAGGAAACTATCTCCGAGACTCCAGAAGAAAAAGAAACAAATGTACTGAATAATGTATCTGAAGACATTGCTGATACAAATGACACTGTTGAAATTGTAAATGTTACTTCTGATACTGCTGA
>CALZDE010000128.1 GCA_945637225.1 uncultured Selenomonadaceae bacterium | reverse complement strand
AATTATTATTAAATCTGTATTGAAGGAGGTTTTTCCTTTGTTGATGAATGGTGCACAGGCTGTTTTGGAAAGCCTGAAACGTGAAAAGGTAGAGGTTGTATTTGGCTATCCAGGCGGTGCTGTTCTGGACTTATATGATGCACTCTATAAGATGAAGTTTCCACATATCCTGACTCGTCAGGAGGGTGGTGCGGTTCATGCTGCTGATGGCTATGCCCGCGCTACTGGCAAGGTTGGTGTATGCTTTGCTACTTCTGGCCCAGGTGCTACAAACCTTATTACTGGTATTGCTACTGCCAATATGGATTCTATTCCTATGGTATGCTTTACTGGTCAGGTAGGTAATCCATATATCGGTAAGGATTCCTTTCAGGAAGCAGATATTGTAGGTATTACTACTCCTATTACCAAGCATAATTATCTTGTTAAAAAGGCAAGTGAATTACCTCGTGTTATTCGTGAAGCATTCTTTATCGCCCGCACCGGCCGTCCTGGTCCAGTTGTCATTGATATTGCGAAGGATGTTTTCACTACTGAAATAGATTATGAATATCCAAAGAAGGTTTCCCTGCGTGGCTACAGCGGTAATTTCACCGGTGATGAGTCTCAGATTGAGGATGTAATGAAGGCTCTTGAAAATGCTGAGCGTCCTCTGTTCTTCATCGGCGGTGGCCTTACTCTTTCTGACCAGACTGCAGTTTTCCGCGATATTATCAATAGAACTAATATCCCTGTTGTCAGCTCCCTCATGGGCCTTGGCTGTATTCCTTCCAATCAGAAGGGTTTCTTGGGCATGGTAGGTATGCATGGTTCCTATGCTGCTAACATGGCAGTTCAGGAATGTGACCTTTTAATTGGTGTTGGTGTGCGCTTTGATGACCGTGTTACTGGTAAATTAAGTGCGTTTGCTCCTATGGCAAAGATTGCTCATTTTGAGGTTGACCGTGCTGAAATCAATAAGAATGTAGATGTTGAATATCCTGTTTTGGGCGACCTCCGCTGGTCACTGCCAATTTTCAGTACTCTCGTTTATCAGTCTGCTGAGGATTATAAGGGCCGTTTTGCTGAGTGGAATGAGGTCGTTAATAAGAATGCAAAGGAATATCCTTTTGACTGGACTAAGGGCCACGACTACATCATGCCACAGCAGTTGATTGAAACTGTCAGCAAGCTGGTAGATGATAATACCATCGCTGTTACCGATGTAGGCCAGCATCAGATGTGGGCGGCTCAGTTCTTCAATGCACGCAACCCTCGTCAGTTTGTTACCTCTGGCGGTCTGGGCACCATGGGCTATGGTCTTCCAGCGGCTATCGGTGCGAAGGTTGCATGTCCTAAGAAGAAGGTCGTTCTTTTCACCGGTGACGGCAGTATTATGATGAACTGTCAGGAAATGTCTACTGCGGCAGATAATGGCATTGATGTTAAGATTGTAGTTCTTCATAACAAGGTATTAGGCATGGTAAGCCAGTGGCAGAGAATGTTCTATGGCAACCGTTATTCTCAGACCATACTGGGTGGCAAGACTGATTTTGTGAAGCTGGCAGAGGCTATGGGCCTGAATGCAGTACGCATTGAAGGCTTGGATGGCTTTGAGGAAAAGCTGAAGGCATTTTTGGATAGTGAAGGTCCTGGCCTTGCTGATGTAATTGTACCTGGCAATGAAGATGTACTTCCTATGGTAGCTCCAGGTGCTCAGCTTGAGAATATGGTACTGGGAGGAGAGGAATAATGAAGAAATATAATTTAGCCGTTCTGGTAGATAACAAGCCTGGTGTTCTGACTCATGTTTCCGGTCTTATCAGCCGTCGTGCCTTCAATATTGAGAGTATCTCTGCTGGTTATACTGAAGAAAATTCCGTTACCCGTATCAATATAGAGGTTTCCGTTGAGGACCATCGCGAGCTTGATCAGGTAGTAAGCCAGCTGGGCAAGCTGATTGACGTTATTAAAATCGTTAATTTGGGTGAGGTTGATTCCATTGTCCGCGAGCTGGTACTTTTGAAGGTTCGTGCCAATAAGGATACTTTAGGCGATATCCGCAATATTGCAGATATTTTCCGTGGCAAAATCGTTGACGCAAGCCCTGAGAACGTAGTAATTGAAATTACTGGCGGTCAGAGCAAGATTGATGCAGTATGTGAAATGCTGAAGGAATTCCAGATTATTGAGATAGCCCGTACTGGTGCGATTGCTTTATCCAGAGGCCCTGTACCAGTTAAGAATATGTAATTGAGTTTTAGGAGAGCTATATGAGCAAGTATATTGAAAAGGCTAAGGAACTTAGAGCCATTACTGATGTACACTATAACTGTGCACAGTCTGTACTGGTTCCTTTTGCTAAAGAAATGGGCATGACCGAGGAACAGGCTTATAATTTAGGCTATAATTTCGGTGCTGGCATGAAGCGTGGTTCTGTATGCGGTGCGGTTACTGCTGGCCTCATGGTTATGGGTATGCTGGGAATCAATGATACTAAGGATTTGCAGGCATATCATAATGCTATCAAGGGCAATCATGACGGTTATCTTGACTGCAGGGATTTACTGGCTTCAAGTGCCAAGAAGGGTGAGGATAAGAAGGCTCACTGTGATGGCATGGTTTATGAGGCTGTAAAACTGGTTGAAGAATTTATGGCTAAAAAGTAAAAATGGCAATAAAAATTGCAACTGCCTAGAAAACAGTTGCAATTTTTTTATAACTATGATAAAATACACATCAGACATTCTGATGTGTCGGCGACCTCCTGTAAAGGACGTGGTGTGCAATGACTCTTTATGAAATTCTTTCATTAGTTATTGCTTTTGCTACTTTTGTAGCCACCCTCATTGCAGTAATCAAGAAATAATTCTTAGACATTACAGCATTTTAGAAGCCGACCATGCCAGTGGTCGGCTTCTGCCGTAATAACTAGAACGTTAGGAGGCATCCGACTCAGCGCATCGGAATGTCTCTTTTATTGCTTATATTTTATCATTGACATGCAATGATGTCAATTACTTTTTCTTCTTGTTCTTTTTCTTGGAGGTCTTAGCAGGGGCGCTTACTGCACTCTTAGCTTCGGCACCATTCTTAGCAGCTTCCTCTTTTGCCTTTGCCTTTTCTTTAGCGTTCTTTTCCTTTGCTTCAGCCTGCTTTTTCTTTTCCATTTCAGCCTGCTGTTTGCCCATGTCGATCTTTACCTGAGCCAGCTTATGCTTCATGGCTGTCATAGGATGCTTCATCAGCATAGAGGAGGAAGTAGCGGTCTTCATAATATTCATGAATTCCTTGTTCTTCTCTGGTCCGAAGCACATGATTTCACACTTGTCGCAAAGTGGCTTGGTGAAGCCGTAAGGACAGCGAGCAATCTTCAGCATAACAGTGGACAGCAGAGCAGTACACTTAGGACAGAGCTTTTCATCAGTAGTGCCATGATTTTTATTGCAGTAGAAACCGAAGGTACGGCGCATCTGCTCCTTTTCCTTTGGCAGATTTTCCTTTGGATTAGCTGGCTTCCTCTTTGGAAGCATATCTTTTACCTTATCGAGAATACTCATAATTAATCACCCTTGTTCCAAAACTTAGCTATATTTCTTCAGAAAATAACCATAATACTCAATTATAATTGTATTATAACATATTTAATCAAGAAATTGCAATAAGCATTTTTTCTTGTAGTTATGTCGCAAAGTTTAAATTTAGCTTTTTTATTGGAATTTTGTTACAAAATGTTACATGTATCTCATGACAATGAGAATAATTTGTGGTATAATGTAAAGTAAGAGTTAGTGTGCGGGCAAGGCGGTGAAGCAAGTGAAAAATATAAAATCATATAAGAACTTCATTATGAAATTTGTCCATGAAGATCATTTGCTTTTGCCGATTTTAGTTGTGGGAGCTATTATTTTATTTATAATAGGTAATCTTTTTCGTCATAATATAGAGAATATGGTGTATAGAAATACTGTAAACACCATGGAAGAAGTAGCACAGCATGATATTAAATCCTTGCAGGACAAGTTTGATGATAGTTATTTATCCTTGAGGATTATTGCAAATGAAATCAGGCATGACAATTGCCAGAGCATTGAAGAAGCTGAACGCTGGCTTAATATAAGGTCTGGCAACAACTATTTTGAGCGTATCGGCTTTATTGATGACCAGTATGTGCTTTACAGGGATGATTTTTGGCGCATGCCTTTAAGAAATGATTCATTAAGAGCTTTCTTCATGCAGAATGAGGCTTCTTCAATAATGGATGTGTATGAGGCTGTCGATGAAAATAATCCAGGAGGCAGTTATGAGGTATTGATGTATGCCGTGAAGATAGATCCTATAAAAATAGGTGATCGCACCATTATAGGTATGTCTGCCGTCCATCGTATCAATGCTATTATGGATTTGATGAAAATCAGCAGTTTTGAGGGCAACGGATATAGTGCCATTGTAGAGTCCAATGGTGATTTTTTAGTTGATGTGGAAGATAGGGATAATAGCTCTGATAAAGGCAATCTGTTTGAAAAGCTTAAAAGTGCTCAGATAACTGATGGGAACAGTGTAGCTGCTATTCAGGAAATGATGCTGAATAAACAGCAGGTAGTGACTAGATATTTTAATAATTTAGGCGAGGATAGAGTACTGCTTATTTCTCCTTTGCGGGATCACAACAGATATTTTGTCATGACGGTGTCTTATTCTTTTTTTGCTGACAGGAGTGCGGCTTTTGTCAACGAGGCAACTATGTTTATCCTGGCTGTGCTTCTGGTGGCATTAATCGCTATTTTCACTGCCTACAGGTCTGTTATCAGTGTGGTGCGTACAGAAGCTGCATCCAAGGCACAGAATGCTTTTCTTACCAATATGAGTCATGAAATAAGAACACCGCTTAATGGCATTATCGGCATGAATAAACTGATGTCGAAGCATATCAATGATTCGGATAAACTGAAGGAATGCTTGAAAAATGCGCAGGATACGTCTCATTATCTCATGGGGCTTGTGAATGATATTTTTGATGTGGGTGTCATGACTTCAGGAAAGTTTTCCATGAATAAAAGGAACTTTGACCTGAATAATGTTTTAAGCTGTATTGTCAGCATACAGGCAGAGAAATTTAAGGATAAGGGAATTACCTTTGAAACGGATTTTCAGATTCAGCATTCAAGCCTTGTAAGTGATGATTTCCGTATCAGGCAGGCAGTAATGAACCTGCTGAGCAATGCGTATAAGTTTACGAATAAGGGTGGTAAGGTTACTCTTTCTGTGTGGCAGGAAAAAACGGATTCCCACGATTATATTAAGACTGTTTTTAAGTGTCAGGATAACGGTATAGGTATTTCTGAGGATTTTCTGCCGAAGATTTTTGATTACTTTTCTCAGGACAGGGACATGAACAGGGCTAGTGTCAAGGGAACTGGTCTTGGTTTGTTCATTTGCAAGCATATTGTAAGTGCGCTTGATGGTACTATTGAGGTAGACAGTAAATTTGGTTATGGTACGGTATTTACAATGGTTATCCCTATGCTGATGTTCCCAGAGGAGGATGAAACTGTTTTAACTGATTTATCGGGTGAAGAAGAACAGAATTTGGTGACCAAAGAACAAGAGGAAGCAGTATCAGACTTTGAAAAAATACAGCTAAAGGCTGATGATACAGATGAGGATATTCTGACAGCTTCTGATACGGGAAGAACTCCTATTCATGCCCTGATTGTAGAGGATAATGAAATGAATGCCATGATTTTGGCAGAGCTTTTGACGGATTTGGGCGTTACTACGGACTGGGCTATGGATGGCGAGGAAGGCTTTGAAATGTTCAGCAATGCTCCAGAGGGCAAGTATGACTGTATTTTCATGGATATTCAAATGCCTATAATGAATGGCTATGACTGCACAAGACATATAAGAAGCCTTGACAGGAAGGACGCTAAGAGCATTTATATATGTGCATGTACTGCCAATGTATTACAGCAGGATGAAGATGATGCTTATGACAGTGGTATGAGCGATTTTATAGGCAAGCCTGTTGACATGGAAATACTTATGGATGTTTTATCTAAGCTGAAAAAATAA
>CALZDE010000127.1 GCA_945637225.1 uncultured Selenomonadaceae bacterium | reverse complement strand
TAAGGATTTATGAGATTTTACAGCTTCATAGAAACAGATCCTCAGCCTCCTCAAATCTAGAAAAGCGTCTTGAATACAGACGTACTTGATTTATTATAACACATTCAATCCAGAAAATGCAACATACATTTTCTGCCTATGGCTGTGTTTCCAATTTATGACGTATTTCCTTGAGGAGCATGCCAAGAAAAAGTTTTCTATATTAAATCACATCATACTTGAAGCTAACATGACTAAACCTAATAATAAAACCACAGCTAATACAATTAAATTATTACTATTTGACATTTTTCATTCCCCCAAAATTAAATTCTTAGTCTTAATTACACTTCTAATGCACATACCTATGGCAGCAATAAAACCAGCTAATATAATTTCTATAATTACAAGAATAAAATTACCCACATTAACCATAAGAAGACTCCTTTGAAGAAAATCTTGTTAAGAGAAAAGGACCCTCAGGGGAAAGGGTCCTCTTTTAAGAAAAACGTATATATGAAAGTATTGGAAGGTGAACAAGAGTGGTATATTTTCACAACAAAGAGTTATGAGCCGGGTCCCATAAAAACTCTTTTATTAATCCATGTGGGAGCCACCGTTAATGTCGATGTCCTCACCAGTGATATAAGAAGCTTCCTTAGAAGCAAGGAATACGATAGTGTCTGCTACTTCCTGAGTTTCACCAGGACGGCCTGCAGGAATGCCATCAATAACCATCTTTACGAGGTCAGCTGGCAGGGACTTCCAGATTTCAGTGTTGATAAGGCCAGGTGCTACGCAGTTTACAGTGATGCCATCAGCTGCTACCTCACGAGCCAGGTTCTTGGAGAAGCCCAGTACACCAGCCTTGGAAGCGGAATAATGAGCACCGCCGAATACACCGCCGCCACGCTTTGCAGATACAGAGGACAGGCTTACTACACGGCCATACTTAGCTTTCTTCATCTCTGCTACGCAAGCCTGAGTAATCTGGAACAGACCGAACATATTTACGGAGAAAATACGCTTCATATCATCAACAGTCATATCCTCAACAGTAACCTTCTGAGAAATACCAGCGTTATTAACCAGAACATCAATACGGCCATACTTCTCCATGATGTACTTTACTAACTCATCAACGGAAGCCTTATCGGTAACATTAACTACCTTGCCATCAGCCTTGCCAGAATGACCCTGACCATTGATGAAATCACAGGTATCCTGAATACCAGCTTCGTTAATATCTGCTACAATTACAGTAGCACCCTGACGAGCGAAGGTATTTGCAATAGTACGGCCAATACCCTTTGGAGAACCTGCACCAGTAACGATAACAACCTGATTATTAAACTCTAACATTTTAATTACCTCCGTAAAATTTTATTTATCTCAATTTCAAAATTTCAAATTACTGTAAAGCCTTAGCCTGAGCAACAATGTTCTCAATGGTGATGCCGTTCTTTGCCATCAGACGCTCATAAGGAGCAGACTCACCGAACTGGTCCTGAACACCGATACGCTTAACCTTGCCAGCGCCCATCTCAGCTACTACTTCACAAACTGCACTGCCTAAGCCGTTCAGAATGTTGTGGTCCTCTACGGTTACAATCTTGCCAATGTCGTTTACACAAGCCTTAACAGCTTCTACATCAAGAGGCTTAATGGTGTGCATATCCAGTACGCGAGCGGAAAGACCTTCTTCAGCCAGCTTCTTGGCAGCCTCAATTGCCAGGCATACAGTATCACCATTAGCGATGATAGCTACATCCTTACCATCCTGAATCTGATGTGCCTTGCCAATCTCCAGAACAACATCCTCATCATAGATTACAGGAATATTGTCGCGGGTAAATCTCAGGAACATTGGGCCGTAGGTGGTAGCCGCAGCACGAACCAGCTTCTTGGCAGCTACATAATCTGCTGGCATGATAACAGTCATATTTGGAATAGTACGAAGAACACCCATATCCTCAATTGCCTGATGGGAAGCACCATCATTAGCAGGAGTCAGACCACCATGAGAGCAAGCGATTTTTACATTCAAGTTGGTGTAAGCAATTTCCTGACGAATCATCTCGCACATGCGGAGGGAACCAAATACTGCATAGGTTACTACGAAAGGAGTCTTGCCACAGGTTGCAAGGCCAGCAGCTACACCAGCTGCATTCTGCTCTGCAATACCAACATTTACATGCTGATTAGGGAGCTGCTTAGCGAAATCAGTAGTCTTGCAGGACTTACCAATATCTACATCTACTACATAAATGCCGTTGTCTTCCTTGCCCAGTGCTACAATCTCTTCACCAAAGCCCTGACGGGTTGCTATCTTTTTCATCTTAGAAGCCCTCCTCTAATTCCTTCATTGCCTGCTCATACTCTTCCTTGTTAGGTGCAACACCATGCCAGCTGCCTACATTCTCCATGTAGGATACACCCTTACCCTTAACGGTCTGAGCAAAAATGCACTTTGGCTTGCCATTGTGACGCATCTTAATTCTCTCGAAGGTATCTACAATCTGCTGCATGTCATTACCATCAATGCGGTATACATCAAAGCCGAAAGCAGCGAACTTGTCACCGAGGTCAATGTTAGGCATTACTTCATCAGTAGTACCATCAATCTGCAAATTATTGTTATCTACGAAAACGATGAGGTTATCCAGCTGATACTTGTAAGCAGTCTGACATGCTTCCCAAATCTCGCCTTCCTGGCACTCGCCATCACCAACTGCGGAGAATACGCGGTACTTCTTGCCATCACGCTTGCCAGCTAATGCCATACCAACTGCACAAGCAAGACCCTGACCAAGAGAACCAGTAGCAATATCAATACCAGGGCACTTCATATTTGGATGACCCTGCAGGTGAGAACCTTCCTGACGGAGAGTGTGCAGCTCTTCCTCTGGGAAATATCCGAGAGTACCGAGAGCGGCATACTGAATAGGACAAACATGACCCTTGGAGAGTACGAAACGGTCACGGTCTTCCCACTTAGGATTCTTAGGGTCAACATTCATCTCGCGGAAATAGCAGGCAGTTACAAAATCTGCTGCGGAAAGGGAACCGCCTGGATGTCCAGACTGTGCCTCATAAATCATGGTTACTGCCTTTTTGCGCAAGTCTTTAGCAATATTCTTAAGCTCGGCTACGCTTGTGTTTTTCATAATTTACACCTCATTTTTAAAATGTATGTATATAATCGAATTACTTAACGAACATAAGAGAAATAAATGGGATATAAGTTACCAGAGCCAATACCAGGAGGCTTGCGGCTACTAATGGAAGCACCGCCAGCGACATTTCCTTCAGGTTGACCTTTCCTATGCCACAGCCTACATACAGGTTTACGCCTACAGGCGGAGTTATTAAGCCGATAGCCAGGTTTACGATCATTACTACACCGAAGTGTACTAAGTCGATACCCAAAGCGGTAGCTACTGGAACAAACAGTGGAGTGAAAATAAAGAGTGCGGAAGTGGAATCCAGGAAGCAGCCTGCCAACAGAAGAACGATGTTGACAATCAGCAGGAACATTACCCAGCTGCCGCCAGTCATTTCCGTTAAGCCATTGGAGATTGCCAAGTCGAGACGTGCTCTTGTCAGGATGTAGGCAAACAGGCTAGCGGTTGCGGTGATGAACATTACTACTGCGGTGGTTGACGTAGAATCAACCATGATTTCGTAAAGCTCCTTCACACCCAAGGTCTTGTAGATGAATATACCTACGAAGAGACCATATACTACAGATACAGCTGCCGCCTCAGTTGGAGTGAATACACCACCATAGATACCACCTAAGATGATAAGAGGCATCAGCAGGCCCCAGAATGCATCCTTAAACGCCTTCCATCTGAGAGCCGCGGTGGATTTCGGTATTAACTCAATCTCCATCTTACGGCTGGTCCAAAGAGCTGTCAGAATAAGAGCAAGGCCCATGAGAATACCAGGAACCAGGCCAGCTAAGAACAGTGTACCGATAGAAGTATCAGCAATAGAGCCATATACTACGAAGGTAATTGATGGTGGTATTACTACGCCTATCGCACCAGCTGCCGCCATAAGAGCTGCCGCAAAAGCAGGTTTGTAGCCTGCATTAACCATCGCGGGGATAATAATCATACCCAGAGCAGCTACGGTAGCAGGACCGGAACCTGAAATTGCAGCGAAGAAGCAGGCAACAGATACGCAAACTACTACCAAACCGCCTCTGAGATGACCTACACAGGTCTGAGCAAAGTTAATCAATCTGGTTGATATGCCAGCCTTTTCCATGATGTTACCACCAAGGATAAAGAAAGGAATCGCTAAAAGTACAAACTTACTGGTGGATGAAGAAAAAATTCGTGGTAATGTGGTAAGTATCGTATCAAGAGGCTTACCTGCACCATCTACCAGCATGGCAGCCACACTTGATGAGCCTAAGCAAATAGCAATTGGTGTACCCATCAGCAGGAGAGCCGCAAAGCTTATAAAGAGAACTGCACCTGTCATGCTTCTTCATCTCCCTTCAAAACATTAATCAGCAGAAACAGGAATTCAAGGGTGATGAAGAATGCTCCTAATGGAACAAATGCACCGAATATCCATTCGGGCCACTGCATTCCGGCAGTTACCTGACCTCTGCTCATCTGGCTGTACACCATCTTCATGCCGAAAACAAATAATGCTGATGAAAACAGTGTTGCCAAAAGGAAGCTTATCGCATGAAAAATCCTGCGGACATTCTCTGGAACAATATCTATAAGTGCTGTGAAGCCCAAGTGAGCCTTACGTCTTGCCGCTACAGCTGAACCCAGCAGACTCAACAGAACGAATAAATAAGTTGTAATTTCCTCCGAGAAGGAAAATGATGCACTGAATACATAACGTGCTATTACATTGGCAAAGGTAAGAACTGTCATTATTACTAAAGCTATAACACACAGAACTTCCTCAATGCGAGAAAGGATAGCCTTCATATAATATCTCTCCCTTCTCTATCAGCGAATCTGAAAGGCTTCACAAGCCTCAGGTCCGTATTTTTTCTTCAGGTTATCAGTCATAGGCTGTACCTTAGCCTTGAATGGCTTCAGCTGCTCAGAATCAAGTACAGTCACTTCCATACCTTCCTCTATGAATTTAGCCTTGATTTTATCTTCGTCATTTTCGACCATATTGCGGCCCCATTCACAGGCTTCAAGAACCTTTTCTCTCAGAAGTTCCTGAGTCTTAGGCTCCAGGTTTTCAAAAACCTCTGTATTCGCCACAAACATGTAATTTTCATAAGTATAGTTCCAAACAGTCATATATTTCTGAATTTCGTCTACCTTAGCGGAATTAGTTACGCTAAAGCCATTTTCCTGACCATCAATAGTGCCCTGCTGAATTGCGGTAAACGCCTCGCTCCAGCTCATAGCCACTGGGTCAGCACCAAAGGATTTAAAGAAATTAATGTAAACCTCACCGGCAGGAATTCTGATTTTCAAGCCTTCAACATCACTAGGATTTTTTACAGCGCGTTTGCTGTTGGTAATCTGACGGAAACCATTATGTGCTGAAGCTAAATAAGTAATTCCCTGTGGCTTAAGGATTTTAGCATAATACTGACCGCCAGTAGTATCTAAAACCGCTCTTGCCTGCTGATAATTATCGAATACCCAAGGTATAGTACCTACCAGCAGATGTTCATCCAGTACTGACATAGTACAGGAAGCATAGGCCGCCAAATCCACTGCACCATCTGCTATCATTTCTATACCCTTAGTTGCATTACCGCCTGCTAACTGGTCATTGGGGAATACATCAATGACAACGTTACCATTAGATGCTTCAGATACCAGCTCTGCAAACTTCAATGCAGTTTTTGTGTCCGTTGCGATGTTAGTTCCATTTACCGTCATGATGAGTTTTACCTTCTGGTATTCACCCTCAGCCCTTTCTGATTCAGACGAACCACCGCAACCAGTCAATCCTAGAGAACAAAGTAACAACGTTGCTATAACTAGAATTTTCCTTAACAAAAGACATCCCCCCCTTAACTTCTTTCTATCACTATCCCTCAATCATCTCCCTAGGTTCAACGTAGGATGTTGACTTCTAAAAAAATATCGAAGCGATAAAGTAGACCCCTTGCTCAAAAAAACCATTCACCATAGGTATTAAACGAGGACTCCTCTCCGCATTTAATAC
>CALZDE010000126.1 GCA_945637225.1 uncultured Selenomonadaceae bacterium | reverse complement strand
TAACATATTCTAGGCTATTCTATCAACAAAAAATGATTTTTCTATGTATCATCCAAAAAAATAGCTCTGAATCACAAGACTCAGAACTATTATTTATTCATTAATTACCTTTACTGCCAGCTTAGCATTTTTTACAGCTAAATTCTTTAAGTCAGCAAACAGCTTAGTATTCTTTACGCGGAAGCTTTTTTTATTGTCCCACTGATGATGAACTGCTTCCATCAGCTTTTCAAGGTCCACATCATCTAGATTTCCTACTGGACGTTCGCCTAGACATTCTACAAAGCGGTCAATCTTAGGGTCGTAGGAAAGTCCAATCATAGGCACTCCCATTACACCTGCAAAAATCAGGGCATGAAGTCTGACAGCTATCAGCAAATCCATGTTGCCGACAATAGATAATAGCTCACTGGTATTATAATCAGCATTCAGCACTACTGCATCACAATGTGTCTTTGCCGCAATAATCTCTGCCGCCTTTACATCATCGGGATACTGCATAGGCAGAAATACCACTCTTGCACCTAATTCATCGGAAATTCGGTCTGCCGCCTTAGCCAGCACATCCTTATAATGTGACCAGTTGCACCATTCACGTACAGAAATCCCCACCAAAGGACGGCCATCAAGAACAGCATTATCCTCAAGAATTTTCCGCCCCAGCTCACAATCCACCTTATGAATTGCCAGTACAGGGTCTGCCGTCTCCTCAATATGAGGCCGTGTAATACCTAAGTCAGCAAGTTCCTTAATGGAACCGTGGTCCCTGACAGTAATCAAATCTACCTTATTTCCCAGCCACGACATCAGCTTTCTAGGGAAGGAACCTTGTATTGGGCCTATTCCCTGAGCGTACAGCATGACCTTTGCCCCTGCCACCATAGCCAGCCAAATAATGACTAAATAGTAATAGAGGCTCCTGCGGCTGGTAACATTCTGCAAGAGACTGCCGCCACCGCTGATAAGAAGGTCCGCCTTCCGCAAAGCACCAAAGATACCTGGAAAATCCAGCCATGATACAGAATCCACCTCATGACGTGCCCTGGTATCCTCTGGACAGGAAGATATTACCGTAATATTCACTTTTGGGTCAATATCCGAGAATACTTCCAGCATCGCCGCCAGCATGGCTTCATCGCCACCATTTTTGGAGCCGTAGTATCCCGAAATCACAACATTGCTCATAAGCTCTAAGTTGTCTCCTCAGTGATGAAAATCATTTATTTGAAAATTCTAGGCTGTAAAACACTGTTCCACAGCTGTACCAGTGCCATCGCAACTGCACCGATAATAGCACCCAGGCCGATACCGCCTAATCCTCTTACAAAGGACATATAGATAGGTGTACGCATGTGAGCGAAGGTTTCTACCATAGAACCCTGACCGATAGTCGCCACAATTACCAGCACAAACAGTATCATAGTAGGCCACTGTCTCCACCATGCCAAAGCCGCCAGCATAAATCCCGGATGACCGATAAGCAGTTCCTTTGAGCGTGGTCTTGCCCACATGAGATGCTCTAAGAAGGCTCTGAATTTCAGCTCTGCTCCAGCTACTGGCATACCAGAGGTATGACCGGAACGGGCTACAAACACAATACCAGCTATCAGAACAAAACCTAAGCCCAGCAAGGTCTTGATTTTTACTGGCATATCAAGAATCTTTTTCAGCTGATTGATTACGCCGTCAGTATCGTCCATCTTGCCATCGAAAATATCGAATCTCTGCAGGAAGGCAATCGCTACCAGAACTAATGGCAGTACAAAGGTCAGCTTGATACCTCTGAAAATATTAACCTCTAAAAGATATTCTGTATCTGCAAGTGAAGCGGAAAGATATGCCGCACCTGCATAGGAAATAATGCCTGATGCAAAGAGCGCCAGCATAGCAGTTGGGATAATCTTCAAAAGACTTGCCTTCACATCAGCCTTTGCCGCTCTTATCCTGTCTAACTGCCAAATGACAGCGATAGCAGGGAAGAAGTTTGCACTGGCTAATGCCGCTATGACACGGATTTTATTGCCATGTCCCATCAGAACAGGACCAGCCATGCCAATAACAAGAACAGCTAAAAGCATGTACAGGTACTTCTCTTTAACAGATGGAGCAATCAATGACAGATAAAGTACGATAGCCGCCGCTACACCCATCATGACAACTGCTCTCAGCAGGCTTGATGGATAGAAAGGCTCAAAGGTACCGGCAGGCCCGATCTTATAACCGCTTCTTTCAAGCATATCCCTTGTTTCAGAGAAATATTTCATGTTGGTTTCTAAGAGAGTCATATTGCCCTGTGGCTTTTCAAAAATTCTCAGAAGGTCAATACGGATATTACGCTCAGGGTCGGTATTTGACCAGCGGTCTACTGCCTGCTGAATCTGCATTTTTGCCATTTCATCAGGACCTATGCCGTAGAGACGTGCCGCCTTGTAATCCATAGCCTTGGCAATTTCCAAAAGGCCATTCTGAGGATAGAACTGCAGCTGAGTAACACCCTCTATCATACCGAGAGTAATATCTCTTTCCTGAAGCTTTTCTACTACGTAATTTACTTCGTCAGGAGAACCAAGGCATTCCTTGCCGGAAAAGGTCATATTGGATACCTTAATGCCCTCTAAACGTTTAAATACAGCGTCTACATCATCCTTAGAGCACTTGGCATAGTTGCTTGGACGAGCCATAACATAGAAACCAGCCTCATTGACCAGCTTCATCTCATCCGTTGGCATACCTATATTAGCCTTCAAAAATTCTTCGTAGTAATCATTTACTTCCAATACGGTCTTGCCGCCCACTGTCAGCTCACGAACTCTGTCATGACCGAGACGGCGGTACAAATCCTCAGTTACTTCCTTAAAGGTCTGAGCATCGTGACCAGTAATGTAAATCATGGAACCCTTAATAGTACCATTCTCTACCAGTGCCCTCCATTCAGGATCCACCATTGCACCGCTGTAGTAATTAGTCAAAAGGGAACTTCCGCTTACAGCAGTAGTCTTGCCGTTTACATTCAGCTTTTTGAAGGTAGTTTCATAAACAGCCAGAGAAGTAATACCGCTTTCCTTAGCCTGCCTGAAAACCTCATCAATAGGTGTACCTGTCATTTCAGACAGGCGTAAAAGCCCCTCGTAATCAATGGCTAATTCCACTGTATTATTACGTTCCTCCACCTGATGACGCTGAAAATCTATCATCAAGGCAGAAATGAGGCCAACTATTATCATTATGATAAATATCTTGTTGTACTTAAAGTTATGCATAATAAAGTATCTCACTTTGTAAAAAATTGAGTGGCAGACTGCTCTACGTGATTAGCCTTTAATACCACATAGCCATCCTTCTGTTCCACACTTTCAATAGCCGCTGGAAATGCCAGACTATGAAGGTCAAGCACCAGTATATCACCAAAGAAGTTACCTACTACCGCTCTTCCCAAAACCGCATTCTGAATATCCAAATGGGTCATTTTGAAGTAAACCATGCCATTTTCCTCGAAGAAGATACCCTCCAAGGTCACATCGGCCTTTTTGCCAAGCAGTTTTATCTCACCGTTAGCTACAGCCCTATCATTACGGAGAGTTACTGTCAGGTTTTCTACCTTCCCCAGCTTTTCCTGCAAAAACTTCTGCAAGTCATCCTGAGTAATAGTAGCCGTCAAGGTCAATGAATCCGCAGCAGTAATAGCAGAGCCGTCCTTCACATCTAAGGAACTTAAATCCGCCTGTACATTTTTGCCATCCAGCACAAGCTGACTGCAACGGATATTTCCCAGCATACCATTCTTAGCCGTAGCATGAATAGTGTCTATTTCACCAAAAAGCAGAAGTATACCGGGCATAGAGCTGACGCTGACATTCACCTCATCAGAAGCCAATGCCGTTTTCAGCTTCGTCTCGACAGTCTGTCCTGCAATAACGGGAATCAATAACTGACTTACTCCACATAGTATTATGCAAATTATTAGGGAAATAGTCAAGCCTTTACGCAAGCATATCACCTTTATTTCGCGAAAAATCTTTTATACATAAAATTTAGAAAATTAAATCTGCTTATTTGCCTTAGCTGCTAAGAAGGCAGAAATGAACATATCTATCTCGCCATCCATGACCTTTGGAATATTAGCAGTCTCTGCATTGGTACGATGGTCCTTAACCAGATTGTAAGGATGGAATACATAAGAACGAATCTGACTGCCCCACTCAATCTTCTGCTGGTCGCCTTCAAGAGCGGCAATTTCCTTTTCCTTCTTTTCTTCCTCTAATTCAAACAGCTTTGCACGAAGCATTTTAAGGCACTGCTCGCGGTTCTGAATCTGAGAACGCTCATTCTGGCACTGAACTACGATACCAGTTGGCTCATGTGTCATGCGGACTGCAGAGGAAGTCTTGTTGATATGCTGACCGCCTGCACCACTTGCGCGGTAGGTATCAACGCGAACCTCGTCCATGTTGATTTTTACATCAGCGGTATCATCAAGCTCTGGCATAATATCGCAGGCACAGAAGGAGGTATGACGGCGAGCTGCCGCATCGAATGGAGATATGCGAACCAGACGATGAACGCCCTTTTCTGATTTTAAGTAGCCATAAGCATTATGTCCCTTGATAAAGAGAGTAACGGACTTGACACCAGCTTCATCACCTGGCAGTAAATCCTCAGTCTCAACAGTAAAACCACGACGTTCAGCCCAACGGCCATACATACGAAGAAGCATGCTTGTCCAGTCCTGAGCCTCAGTTCCGCCTGCACCTGCATGAAGTGTCAGATAGCAGTTATTGGCATCATACTTGCCGGAGAGAAGAACCTCTAAGTGAAGCTCCTCCAGTGCCTTGTCAATGACTTCCATGTCAGCCTTAATATCAGCTTCTACACTGTCATCATCATCTTCCATGCCCAGTTCCAGCATTACCTGTACATCATCAAGCTTCACCACTAATTCCTTATAGCGGTCTACGCTTATCTTTACATCATTTAATTCCTGATTTATCTTCTGAGCATATTCAGCATCATCCCAGAAGGTAGGCTCGCCCATCTTATATTCCAGCTCGGCGATTTTCTCTTCCTTGCGCTCAATGTCAAGGGAAGCACCCATTTCATCAAGACGTGCTTTCAGTGAATTTATTTCAGGCTTTAAATCCTCTAACATTTAGTTTATTCACCCTTTCAAAATTAAGGTTTATTTCTTTTTCTTTTTATTCTTTGCAGACTTGTTATTCTGCTTCTCGTCCTTGTGAACTGTTGCCATATCCGCTTCATCGCCATGAGAAGCTACTGCCTCATTCAGACGGTTCTCTGGCTCTGGTGCAGGCTCGGAAGCACCGATGATATTTACGCGGTACATGTACTTGGCAATATCAGTCTGAATATCTGCTATCATCTGGTCAAACATATTGTGACCCTCGATCTTGTACTCTACCAGAGGGTTGCGCTGACCATAAGCACGCAGGCCGATACCCTCACGCAGCATATCCATGTGGTCGAGGTGTTCCATCCAGCGACGGTCTACTACAGAAAGCATGATACGCTTTTCAATCTCACGCATGATAATATCGCCATACATGCCCTCACGCTTAGCATAGGAATCATCAGAAAGCTTCTGAAGGGTTTCTATCACCTCATCACGGCTCATTTCCTCTAATTCTTCCTTCTTCAAATCGCCAGGATTAGCATAAATTGACTCTGCATCCTTAATCAGTTCGTCAAGCTGCCACTGCTCTGGGTAAAGCTTTGCATTACAGTACTGGTCCATCTCGGCATCAATGATACCATAAACCATCTCACGGATATTTTCACGCAGGTCTGGCTCAGTAAGAACCTTACGGCGCTGACTGTAAATAACCTCACGCTGCTGATTCATAACATCGTCATACTGCAATACGTGCTTACGAATATCGAAGTTACGTGCCTCAACCTTCTTCTGTGCATTCTCAATAGAACGGGTAATCAGGCGGTGCTCGATTGGATCATCCTCGCCCATGCCCATCTTATCCATGATGGAAGCGATATTATCAGAACCAAAGAGACGAAGCAGATCATCCTCTAAGGACAGATAGAAACGGGAATTACCTGGGTCACCCTGACGACCGGCACGGCCACGCAGCTGATTGTCAATACGGCGGGATTCATGGCGCTCAGTACCGATGATGTACATACCGCCTAATTCCATTACGCCCTCGCCCAGCTTAATATCAGTACCACGGCCTGCCATATTGGTAGCAATGGTAACAGCACCCTT
>CALZDE010000125.1 GCA_945637225.1 uncultured Selenomonadaceae bacterium | reverse complement strand
CCGCAACTATCTTATCGTAGTTTGACTTAGCAGCATTATAATTTTCTTCCAGCTTTGCCAACTCAGTCTTGAAGGTATCACTAACACCATTTAACGCTTTAGCGTCATCATATGCTTTCTTTGCGCTGTCGTAGGCAACAGTCGCTTCATCTGCCATAGCATGCAGATTGTTCATTGCAGTATTGGACTTGGTGATAGCAGCTTCTGCAGTTGCCTTAGAGGTTGGTGCCAAAGCGGCAAATTTATCTGCATCTCCTTCTACTTCACTCAGTGCCACCATTGCTGCATTGGCATCATCGTTAGCTGTTACTACGTCACTCTTTGCAGCTTCTGCTTTTGAAACAATTCCACTGATGGTGGTTGCTGCAGCAGTTATAGTTGTATTGAATCCTGAGAGCTGGTCAATCTTTGCCTGCTCTGCTGGAGTGATTCCGCCTGTTGGGTCATCAGGGATTTCCAAATTACCGGTTTTAGACACATCTAGTCCCTGCAGGTTAGTACCCATGCTGGCGTCGATATTCTTCTGAACCTCTGCAAGAGTTGACTTCTTACCATATAGGATAGTATCGCTTGAAGTTAAAACGCTAGAATTAGTAACCTTAACACCATCAAAGGTGCTCTCACTGCCTAGAGCAGAACCATTATAGGTATATGCATGTATAATGCTACTTGTTTCAGTACTATGAGCATCATTTATGTTTACATTCAAATCCTCTTTAACACCAACAACACCACCTACAATACCAGACTTAAACGCAGCGTTTGTCGCTTTTATAGTACCAGTGTTGTATGCGTGATCAATGGTCAATACAGGCTGTGTAGCACCATAACCAAAAGCACCAACCTTACCTACAATACCACCTACGAAGCTGCCGCCATCTATTGTGCCAGTATTAGCAGCATACTTAATAGTTCCGTTAAAGGTTCCTGCAATACCACCTACAATACTTTCCTGGTAGCCATAACCATCGTTTGTTCGAGTATAGGTTGCAGTTATATTACCTGTATTAGACACATTATAGAGATTTGCCCCTGTTGTACCAGCCATTTCGCTACTTCCAATAATACCACCAACATACACCTTACCTACTACAGAAGCTGCGTTACTAGAATTATTTATGGTGCCGCCAACAGCCCCATTTGAAGAATTGTAGCCTGAACCCAAAGCACCTACTATACCACCTGTTGTAGCACTCAAAGAATCGCTAGTTACACTGCTCGTACTATCTACATTCACATTGTCAATTACTACTGGTGTAGGACCATAGATTTCACCTGCTAACACGCCTGCATACACATTTTGTGATACATCTTCAGTCTTAGCACTTACCTTTGCATTGCTAAAATTAAGATTAGATACATCCTTCAAATTATTACCTGCAAAAAATCCGTATGCCCTAGAATTTGCTGCACTCCTATATGTTGCTGATGGTTCTTTCACTGTCAGATTTTTGATGGTATAGCCCATGCCATTAAAAGTAACGCCCTGATCATAATAGGTATTCAATACAGTATCAGCAAATCCAATAGGTGTATGATCGCTTACCAAATCAATATCTTTAGTAAGCATATAATGAGATGCATTGCTTGTACCCTGTATTGCACCCAACTCACTAGCTGAATCTATAGTTTTATATGCACTTACTGCATGATAGTCATTACTTGCCTCATTATGGTCAGATATATTATAGTCAGCAGGTGTAGTATCTACCTTACCATCCTTTAAATATCCAAATTCTGTCTGATGAAGTGTCAGCTTACCATCAACTGCAGCATTATAAGTCGTAAAAGAACCATCCGTATCTTTCAGGCTGCCAGTCTTTGAACCAATTCCCACCTTCTTGGCATCAATCATCTTGATGTCCTTCATCTGGCTTAGATCCTGAATTACGACTCTGTTACCTTCCAAGACAACGCTATCTGCATTCTTTACATTTGCCAGTGCCATAGTAATATTGCCATCAGCACTCTTTCCCAGCCCCAGAGCACCGATAGTGCCATCAGCCTTAAACTGGTTAATCACGCCATCATCAATACCTCGAGTAGAAGCATAAAGACTGCCTACATTGATATTTGCACCTGCACCGAAGAGAATACCATTTGGATTAATCAGGATGATATTGCCGTCGCCATTCATAGTACCATAGATACGGCTCATGTCGTAGCCACGCACTAAGTTCAGGTAGTTAAGAGCATTAGTAAAATTAACTGTTTCGCCTGCAGCGATATTGAAGGACTGCCAGTTCAATACATTGTTCTGATTCTGACCAATTACGTTCATTACATTGTCAGCGGTGATCTGTTTAGCATCTTCACTCTGCAGACCAGTAGGCAGCGCCTGTGTATTTGGCTGGAAAGCAAACATACCTAAAGCCAATGCAACTAAAATTCTCTTAGTTAAATTTTTCATTTTCATCACAAACTCACTCCTTTTATTTTACCAGCTCATGCCTGCAATAAACCAAATACGCTGTTTTGCATCTGCATCATTACTGTGATTATTTGGCAGACCGATACGACGAGCATAATCTATACGTGCAAAGAATTCATTTGGTTTAGAATAGCTCACTCCAATACCCCAACCAGATAAGGTCGTACCAATACCTGCGTCACGCATATTGACATGACCAGTATCATAGAAAAGGCCAAAGCTCAAGCCTTCTACCTTAGTATGATAGCGTAATTCTAAAGAACTAAGATATCCATTATCTCCAGAAGCCTCGCCCTGTGGATATGCTCTTACGCCATTGGCACCACCGAGGAATAAACGCTCCGAGCTATCCAGAGCTCTGCTTGCCTGCTGTCCCTGCAATTTTAAGACCATATCAAAAGATCCTGTCAAACTCTGTACAAAATTAACATTAGCTGTTGCTTTAGTGTATTTGCCAGTATTCAGGGTATTAGTTGGCAATGGAATACCAGCAATACTGTACTCATCACTACTTACATCACCATAGTACAAGGTAACATCATAGCTCATGGCATTAGTTTTCCAACGCTGATATCCATCAGCACCTACATGAAACGACTTGCCAGTACGCTTATTTGTATATTCAATTCCCAAAGGATGCCATTCATCCTTCAGCTTGCGATAATCAAGACCATAATTTACATTTAAGCCGCTATTGGTAGTCTTCCACAATGGTGTGCTAGCAAACAGACTGAAGTTGTAACTGTTACCTTTTACGCCTAAAGCCGCAACCTCACTGCCTAATTCGTAATTGGAATGAGAATATCCAAATCCTACCTTTGTATTGCTATGGCCAAAAGGCATTTCGTAGCGAATACCAATATTTTTCTGATTGGAATTGGAGATAAGACCATTTACACCGATATGCTCACCATGACCGCCGATATTGTACCAGTCACCCAATATACCATAACGATAACGGCCTGCCGCCTTACTGCCATGATTTTCCGCGTACAGCATATACTGACTTGACTTGCCATTTTCCACACGAACTACAACATCGGTTTCTCCATCATTGGCACCAGGACTCATGACTGCACCAACTTTAACGCCCTTTAAATCCTTTATGTTGTAAATTGCCGTTTCCAGCGTTCTGCCATCAATAACATCACCGACATGAAGCCCTGCGATGCAACGATTAATTACATCATCAGATAAGCGGCTCTGATTATCTACAGTAATCTTACCATATTTACCTGGAGCAACAGCAATCTGAACCTCACCCTTATCATTGGCCTGAGCTGGCAAATATGCGGTTGCTGCTGGATAGCCATGCTCACGATAATAATTCGTAACCTCAGTTACTGCTGTATTCAAATCATTAACTGTAATATTACGTCCCATGTAACGAGCTGCAATATTATTCATATCTGCTTCATAGCCTGGTAAAAGAGAATCTGGTGCTATAATCATTTTCTTTAACTGAACACCTGATTCTGCTGTCTGCTGTACCTCAGCTGCAAAAACCTGCTGAGGCATACCTACTCCCACCATGGGAATAAGCATACCCACTGCTGTCAGCATTGCCAATTTTTTCATAGGTTTTAATCTGTTCATAGATCTCATCTCCATAGAAACTGCCTCCCTGTATAGCCTGTACATCTACATCCATCTCACCATATCAACAGAGATGAATTATTTATTGCTCCATTTAACATTACGACAAATCAGGAAAAAAGAAAACAATTCCAGCAGGGCGTAAACCTGCCTATGTGTTTTTATCATATAGGTCGTAAGTCCGCCAAAAAAAGAAAGCCAGTCCTGACAACCGTCAAAAACCAGCTTATCACTAATCACTGCCCATAATAATAAAGTATCAACCCAACCCTGGAATTAGTACCAGTCTTATCATATATACTTGTAAGATACCGTTGAAAAACCCGCTCCGAAATCAGCAGTTCCTTTGCTAGCTCTTTTCCTGTCCCTTCCTTACTCAAAATCAGTTCCAACACCTCTTTTTCTCTCGGGGTAAGCTCATGAAGCTCTGCAAAGTTCTGTAGTTTAGGAGCCTTATCTTGTGATTCTTGCAATGCCTGTACCTGGGCCCTGCTGTTATCCAGCGCATTTCTTGCCTCTTCTAGCTCCATAAGAGCCTTCCTTGCAGTTGACTGTGCCATATCAAATCTCTGCTGAGCACGTTCTTCTGCCTTCAAAGCCTCCTGACGAACTACTGATACCGCCAATTCTAGTTCTTCCTTTGCCACTGCATCCATCCTAGCTATGCGGATTTCATTTTCCTTCACCAGTTTTTTTGTTTCTGCCTGACGACGCTGTTCATTTACATAAGCCACTAAAAGAAGTATTCCTATGGTAGCTAAAGCATTGGCAAAAATTACCCCCCATATACCAAATCTTGACATAACAAGGTCAGCAGGAAAAATAACCGCAGCTGTTGTAAAAGAACGCACTATCCGTCCCATGCCAGCCCACAGCCAAGGTTCTGCTGTCTTAGGTGCCACATCAAAAAAAGCTGTTGTAAGAAACATTACATAGAAACCGCTGTACAGATACATCACGCTCATGCTGGCATTGTAAAACTTTGGCACCAAAAGAGCTGGGGAAAGCAGCGCCAAAGAAAATGCGATTCCTGTTATCATGTAAATATATCGTCTTTTCCCAATATCAACCAAATATCCAGCTATAAGAAGACCAGCTCCATAAAACAGCCTTGGCCAAGCCGCAACATTCAGTTCTCCCTTTGAGTCAAGGAATGTCACGCACTCATCACTAAAAGCGAAACCGAAAGTCATCAGCGCCACCATAATAGCTGCAACAATACCCGCCTGAGGTACAGTTGGCGGATTTTGTTCATAAGGAAGCGCATCCTCAAAGCACCAATCTCCCAGTGGATTCCATATAAGACTGCATATGCCGGCAACTGATAGGCTTAAAACCATAAGAATCAGAATCTCTCCCTTAAAGAAATTCATGACCGCATACTGCAATACCACTGCCAAAAACATGCTAATACCTATGATCCGACCAGTATAGTTATTGTTCAGCAAAGCACATGACATATAATAGTAAATCGCTGCTGCCAAAAATCCCATACAAAACAGGGCTAGCCAGCCTGCCGGAATAGCAATAGTTCCTGAAGTAAATAGCAGCACGCCAATTCCCATGGTTGCTACTATACTAGCCATAAGCAGTGCAAATTTACGGTATTTTTCATTGGTAATATTTCGCTGAACAAATGTATAGACAATATAGCCACTGCCAGTACATACCAAACCACCAGCATATACGCCTAAGACACTGCTCTCACTCCACAAAACCGCTGCTCTCATATTAACAGTTATTTCAGTAAGCAAAAAAGCAAAAGTGTAGAAAGCAAATAAGCACGCTAGTCTACAATTTTTATATGTGATATTCATTCTAAGCCCCCGCTTTATACGTAAAATCAAACACCTTCACAAGATATATTTTATTATAAAGTGAATCAACAATAAAATTCTATGGGGGTCGTAAATCCGCCAATATTCTCTTAATGCCCTATTTGATAGCATTTTCTTATATAGAGATCTTAGCATGTGGCACCATTGGACAAATTGTAATGTTTGTGCATGATTCAGACAGAATAGAAGTAATTGCAGATAGTACAGGATGAATATTTCTATCCTATATTTCTGAAAACAAATATTTACAATCTTCCCAAACAATTCACTATCAGGACAGAATATGAATAATCATGCAACTTTCAGTAATACTGAGAGATGAATTTGAATTTGTAGGTGTGAATGATGAAAACTTTATATCTGATTGGTGGCACTATGGGA
>CALZDE010000124.1 GCA_945637225.1 uncultured Selenomonadaceae bacterium | reverse complement strand
ATTTGGAAAATTTTTCTAGTAACAAATTTAATTCTGATTATGATGGTATTACTTTTGATATTGATAGGGGAAGTGTATTGGCAGTTGCGGGACAATACAATATTCATGTAGAAAAAAATACTGAAGATACAAGTAAAATTCCTTCTATATTTAGCATTAACAGATATGATGGTGAAAATGCTAATAAAATGGAAGTTGATATTCATGATCATAAAATAATAATAGGTTTATCAACAGACGCTTTTGGTAATTATAAATTATTATCTAACAGAGCGGATATGATACCAGTTTTTCATGCAATGATTATTGCACCTGTATTGATGTATGTTTTTGAAGCATTGTCTAATGGTATGGAGGAATATGAAGAATATAACTGGTATAGATCATTAGAAAAGATTTTTGAAAAAAATAATTTAGAGTTCTCAAAAGAATTATTAGAAGAAAAATCATCCTATGAATTAGTTAATATTATACTTGACAATCCTGTGGATAGAGCATTAAATTCTATTGTATCATTGGATGATGGAGAGGACGATTAAGTATGAAATTACATTTTATGAAGGAAGAATACCTTCATAGTCTTAAATTAAATTTGAAAAATAATTTTGAACATTATAATGATAAATCTAATGAATGGATATATGAGTTTTTTCATAAAGAAAATCCGTTTGTAGAAATTGATTTACAGGTAGAAGAATTTACTTTATCTAATAAATTAAATGATGATGACGATGTGTCAAAACAGGATATAGAAAACGCTATTACATTATATACTGCTATGAAAAATATAAGTGATGTGCAAGCTTCTGATGAAAGATTATGGGCAGGTCTTACGCATTGTGATTTTTGGAATTATATGCATTATAGATGGTTAAATGTAAAAAGTAATATTAAAAAAGATGGAGATATATCAAGTACAATAGGAAGCCGGTACTTTTTTAATCTTACGCCAAGGCGTTCTTTGATAACCAATACTTTATCAAGACTCTGGTGGCTGGGCAGATTAACTTATGATGAAAATCGAGAAGATAAATTTGAGTTAATCAGATATTTTGAAAAAGACTTTTCGTCAAAAATACTTATAATGTTTTCAAGTAATTTTACAGGTAATCTGGAAATTACAAAAGGATTAATTTCTGCTCTGATGAAGTTAGAAAAAGAAAATTATAAAGTATATGATGGTAATAAAAGATCAGTATTTACAAAAGCAGGTAATTTTCTTAATGTATATGGTGGTAATCATATTCTTGATTTTTATACAGCAGAGGAAATTGAAGATAAAGTTTTAAATCATATGTATAAAATTGGTGAAAATCAGAATATTGATCAGTAAAATTCTTTTAATAGTAGTTATTTTTTCGATAAATAAACTATATAGGCTGGATCGCATGAAGTAAAACTAGGAAATAAGGTGCTTGTAGAAGCGTTAGTATGAAATTGTATTGCTTTTGGCAGATATATTTCGGTATATCTGCCATTTTCTTTTATTTTTCCTTAAATTCTAATCTAATTTTCATCTTTGTGTTGTATAATCTACGTTATGAAATAAGAAAGTGAAGTGACAATGATATGAGGCATAGTGTAGATAATCTTAACAAGCCATCAATGAAGATAGCGGCTATAATCTGTGTTCTGATTATTGTAATGGTCTGTTATTTTGTATTTTTTAAGAAAAATGGTGAAATGAAGGGACCTAGACCAGCTTCAGAGCCTGTGGTAGAGGTAATGCAGGTTGAGAAGAGAGATATGATGAGGCATGTAGTGCTTTCAGGCAAGACGGTAGCTGATGCCAATATTGCTCTTGCACCTAAATATAATGGGCGAGTGGTAAAGGTCAATGCTAATTTGGGCGATTTTGTCCATGAGGGCGATATTCTTCTTGTGCAGGATACAGGTGATTTAGATCTTTCCATTCTTCAGCAGGAAGCCAATACCAATGCTGCCACTGCTGATGTGACTACTCAGGAAGCAAATTTCCACTCTGATTATATTTTAGCTGAGAGAAATTATAATATAGTAGAAAAAGATTATGAACGTCAGAAATATCTTTATTCTATTGGTGCTATTTCTCAGGGTGATTTAGAAGACAATGAACAGATTTATTTGGCGGCTAAAGCAAAATTAGAAGCACTAGAAAATCAGAATAACAGCAGTGTTTTATCTAAGCAGTATGCGGCAGAAAAGAGTCAGCATGCTACAGAAGCACTTAGAAAACAGCGTGATGATATGATTTTGCGTGCTCCTCGTGATGGTATTATAGGCTATAGAAATGCAGAGGTTGGCTCATATTTAAATGCAGGAAGCAAGGTTTTCAGCCTTGTTGATAACAGTCATGTTTTTGTAGATTGCAGTATCAGTGAAAATGATGCGGCGGTGCTTGAAAATGGCATGAACGTTAATGTGACAATTGATGCATTAGGTAAGAATTTTACAGGAAAATTAATTTACGTAAGTCCTGCTATGGATGAAACAAGTAAAACCTATACAGCTAGAATAGAGCTTGATATTGATAAAAATACTGTTAAAGCAGGTCTTTTTGCCCGCAGCAGTATAGATATTTTACAACGTAAAGATACTATTTTTATTACTAAGGAAGCTGTGATTTCCAGAAATGGCCGTACCTTTGTGTATGTTCTAAAGGAAGATAATACCGTAGAAGAAAGAGATGTAAAAATAGGCTTATTAAATGATACTGAGGAGGAAATAATTTCTGGCTTAAATGCTGGTGACAGGATAGTAATGACTAATCAGGACAGATTAAAGGATGGCATGAATGTAAAAATTGCTGATAAGTCTAATGGTGAAAAATAAGGGGTGAAATAAATGAATATAACAAAATTTTCTATTAATCGCCCCGTTGGTATTTCCATGATTGTTGCTTTTTTTGTGGTATTAGGTTTATTCAGCTATTATCGAATTGGTGTTGAGCTTTTGCCTAATATTAATATTCCCTATATAACAGTTCATGTAAGGTATCCCGGTGCAAGTGCTGAGTCTGTTGAACAGCAGATTGTTAAGCCGGTAGAGGATGCATTGGCGTCTATTTCAAATGTAAAGAAAATGACTTCTTCTGCTGAATATGAGCGTGGCAAGGTGACATTGGAATTAGAATTTGGTGCTGATGCGGATGCTGCGGCTATCGATGCTACAAAGAAAATAGAGCAGGTAAGAGGTTCACTTCCTGATGAAGCAGAAAGTCCTACTGTTTTTAAGCGTGACACAAGCGATATGCCTATTATGGAGATTGCTGTTACCTCGCCAGAACCGTTATCTGCTGTTTATTCAAGGGCTAATAAAATTTTTACTGATACGTTACAGCAGGCAGGCGGTGTGTCTGAAATTGAAATCCGTGGTGGCAGGGATAAGGAAATAGCCATCGAGGTTGATAAGGATAAAATGTCTGCTTATAAGCTGACTTTGGATAATATTGTTTCAGCAATAAAATCTGAAAATAAATTATTACCATCCGGTTCTGTTTATACAGAAAAAGAAAAATCTGATGTAAAAGTAATTGCACAATATAGGGAAGCAGCAGAAATAAAAAATATTATTGTAAAAAATTCTGAAGGAAATAATATCCCAATTACAGCAGTAGCAGAAATCAGAGAACAGGACGCTAGAATGGACCGTTTTGGCAGACTGAATGGTGAGGATTCTGTCAATTTGGAAGTTTACAAAAATAGTAATGCTAATGTAGTAGAAACTGCTGATAATGTACTTAATAAATTGGAAGTTTTAAAGAAAAATAATCCTGACTGCACATTTACGGTAGTAAATAATAGTGCGGAGTATGTAAGTACATCACTTCATAATACACTGGGAACTTTGATAGAAGGCTTATGCACTACGGGACTTGTTTTGTATCTCTTTTTGAGAGGCTGGCGGTCTACTGCGGCTGTTATGATTGCTATTCCTACATCGCTTATTTCTACATTTTTTGTCATGTATATTGCTGGCTTTACCTTCAATATGATGTCATTAATGGGTATGACCTTGTGTATTGGTATTTTGGTAGATGATGCGATAGTTGTTCTTGAAAATATAATACGTCATTTGAATATGGGTGAGGAACCGGCAGAAGCTGCTGAAAAGGGAAGAATGGAAATAGGTATGGCGGCGATAGCGATCACTCTTTGTGATGCTGTTACCTTTATGCCAATTGCATTTATGACAGGAATGACAGGTCAGTTCTTTAAGCAGTTTGGTTTAACAATAGTTTTTGCAGGTTTGTTTTCCTTATTGGTTTCTTTTACGCTTACCCCAATGATGGCATCGAAGTTTTTTCCGAAAAATTGGCAGCCTGAGCAGAAGCCTTTATGGCATAAAATGGATATAATTGAACGCTGGACTATGCTGAAATATGGAATTATGCTGAAATGGGTAATGGCTAATCAAAAGAAAATGCTGGCAGGAATAGGAGCAGTTTTTATTGCTGTAATGTCCTTAATTCCATTGAATGCAGTAGGCTCAGAATATATGCCTCAGACAGATGAAGGTTCTTTTCAGATAATGGTGCAATTGCCTGTGGATAAAAATACCGATGAAACCAATAAGGTGATGGTACGAATTGAAGAAAAGCTGAGGACAATTCCAGAAGTAAAGTATTTCCTGACTCGTGGCGGCGGTTCCAGTGCGTATGAAGGCCGTATTATGGTAACGCTGGTAGATAAGAAGGAAAGAAGTCGCAGTGTATGGGATATAACCAAGGAAATGCGTAAATTTGCGGGAGAAATTCATGAGGCTGACGTGCGTGTATCTGAAACACAAACCTCTGTCGCGGGTGTTAGCAATATGGGACCTCGTGGCGGTGGCGGTGCCCTTCAGCTTGAATTAAGAGGTGATGATTATCCTAAATTAATTGCGGCTTCAGAAAAGGTACAGAAAATTTTAAATGGTATAGATGGCGTAAGAGATGTAAACAGTTCTTATGTGGAAGGTATGCCAGAATTGCAGTTGAAGCCTGACAGAGAAAAATTAAAAGCTATAGGTGCTTCGATTGGTGATATTAATACGGCTTTTTATTCAGCTGTTTCAGGACGAAAAGCGGGAAATTTAATCAATGACCCATTGAATGAAGATCAGGACACAAGTATTAATGTACGCTTTAAAAATGCAGATGGCTTCAAGGCTTCTGATATAGCTTCTATCCCTGTAAGTGTCAGCGGTAAGACAATGTTTTTGGGGGATTTGGCGGAAATGAGCTATGGAAAAGGCCCTGTGACAATTCGCCGAGTGGATAAACAGCGTTCCATTGATGTAGGCGGAAGCTTGGGGGGCAGACCTTTAAATGATGTTCTGCTGGATGCAAAAAAGGAATTGGAAAAGGCTGATTTAGGTGATGGCATAACGTATAAATTTAAGGGACAGGCTGACAGGATGAATGATGCCTTTGGTGAAATGCTGATGGCTCTCATTTTGGCGATGGTTCTTATCTATATGCTTTTGGCGGTTCTGTATGAATCCGTAATTACGCCTTTTATAAGAATGTTCTCATTGCCACTGGGTCTGATTGGTTCTGTGCTATTCCTTTTTATCACGAACAATACCTTAAATCTTTATTCTATGATAGGTATATTGGTAATGGATGGTATTGTAGCTAAAAATGGTACTCTGCTTCTTGATTATACGCTCACGCTGATGGAAAGAGGAATGAGTGCCTATGATGCAGTAATAGAGGCAGGCAAAGTGCGACTGAAGCCTATTTTCATGACTACGCTTACAATGATTGTAGGTATGCTTCCAATGGCACTAGCTATGACAGAAGGCTCAGAGACAAGAGTGAGTATGGCATGGGTAATTATAGGCGGTCTGCTGACTTCAACGATTTTTACTCTGCTGGTAATACCAGTTATTTTCCTTTTCTTTGAAAATCATCCGGTAAGCAGCTGGTTTACAGGATTAAGAAAAAGATTTGCATAAAACAGTATCCTCAGTTATCCTACGGTAGCTGGGGATATTTTGGTTGAAAACAAATGCTTTATTTTTGAATTTGATTGTGTTATAATATGAATATTATACATTGTATTTATGGTGTGTTGAGTTATTTATATAAATTTATAACGCCCTCAATCATGAAAATGCAACAAGCATTTTCTTCCTATGACAGCGTTTCAACGACGATGGAGATATGCTCCACCGTGTTTATAGAATAAGGTACCCGCCACTTATAGAAGTGGGGGACATCTCTTAGTCGTTATTCCTGAACAGTACGGGTATAGGTTGGTTTTTCCTCACTGCCAAGATAATGA
>CALZDE010000123.1 GCA_945637225.1 uncultured Selenomonadaceae bacterium | reverse complement strand
TTATACGCAATGATACGGATTTCATTACACAGAAATGAAAATATTATTCCTTTGCCACGATAGCAACAGAGAACTTCTCACAGATATTATCCAGCCACTCTTTGCCCTTCAAGCTTCTATTCTTATACTTGGAATTATCAATCCAGCCCTTTGGAATAGAATCATAGCCATAAGCAAGACCTGCCACTGCACCAGCTACTGCCGCTACAGTATCAGTATCTTCACCCAGGTTTACTGCCTTTAAGATACAATCACGATAATTATCAGTATTTAAGATACACCATACTGCTGCCTCTAAGGTATCTACTACATAACCGCCGCTCTTGATTTTGGAAGCTGGCAGGGAAGCAAAGGAATCCATGCACATACGGGTGTATTTCTGTACTTCCTTCTTGTAGGCTGGCTTCTTGCTATAAAAGTCTATACCGTGATTTAAACCTGTACGTACAGCATCCTTCAAGGCACGTCCCTGAATTACGTAGAGAAGAATCAGCACATAAATACCACATGCCATTTTGCTTCTTGGATGAGCATGAGTAAGTGAAGCTACCTGATGTACCATTTCCATGCTCTCGTCCATGTCTGCACCTGGATGAACTGCCAGCCAAAGTGCCATTGGAGAAATACGCATGAGCGCACCGTTGCCATTATCACCCTCAGTCTTTCCTCCACAGGCCAATGGGTCAGCACCCTTAACAAAACGCTGAATTGCGGCATTACAGGTCCTGCCAATATCAAAGGTAACTCCAGTAGCGTTGAAGGCATCTCCTTCTTCCCACTGAACAAAATTATTCATAATATCTGCAAAATCCAGTTTGCCGGTACGTGCCATACTTTCCATGAGACACAGAGTCATACTTGTATCATCAGACCATACACCATGAGGAATATCAGGATAACTGCCATTACCAAGCATTTCCTTGACAGGCTCCTTTTCCAGCTTTGCCCTTGAGGTAAACTCCACTGGAACGCCCATAGCGTCACCTACTGCCAGACCATAAATCATGGATTTAATTTCATTTTTTGTAACAATCATACATATACCTCAACATTCCATTTTACAAATTTAACAAAAACCAAATTAAAATTACTTATTCAGTTCCACAAAATGCTGATAAGTCCGCTTTAAGCCTTCCTCTAAGGAAATCTTTGGCTCCCAGTCAAGTCCCATTTTAGCTCTGCCATTAGAAAGCATTGATTTATAAATATCTCCTGCCCTCTCTGGGCCATATTTTGGAATTATCTTACGGCCAGCAATCCTGCTCAGAACGCTTATCAGCTCACGAAGGCTTATTTCTGTCTGTGTAGAAAGATTATAGGCTACGTTGACATCCTCAGTTTTTAAAGCCGCAATAATACCATCAGCAATATCACCAGCATAAACAAAATCTCTTGTCTGTTCACCGTCACCAAAAATAGTTATATCCTGCCCTGCTGCAATACGCTTTGTGAAAATGCTGATAACACCGCCTTCACCGCCATCGCCCTGACGCTCGCCATATACATTAGCAAAACGCAGTACCACGTAGTCAAGGCCAAACACCTGCTGATACATATCCAGATACTTCTCAACAGTAATTTTACTAAGACCATAGAAGGACATAGGTTCCAAGGCTCTTGATTCACGGATAGGAAGCTCTGACTCTGCTACATTGCCATATGCCGCCGCAGTAGAAGCAAAGACAATACGCTTTACATTTCCCTTGCGGGCCGCTTCAAGAAGTCTTACTGTATTGAGCACATTCTGCTCTGCATCATTAACAGGGTCATCAATTGAAATATTTACCATTGTCTGACCTGCTAAATGAACAATAGCATCAAAATGGCCACTCAGCACCGTAGTCTCTAAAATTTCGCTGTTTACATCAGCTTCAATAAAAGTTAAATTTTTATCTTCGGGTAAATTCTCCCTCAAACCTGTACTCAGGTTATCCAAAGCCGTAACGGTATTCCCTTCCGCCAGCAAATGGCGTACCAGATGGGAACCGATAAACCCTGCACCACCTGTAACAAAAATATTCATAGTCACTACCCCTTGTAAAATGGTTTTATGTCCGTTTACGAATTTTCTTCAACGTATAACGGCATGGTCAAAATAAACTTCGTACCCTTGCCCAATTCACTCTCTAAAGAAATTTTTATATCGTGCCTGTCAGCAATCCATTTGGCAATAGAAAGTCCAAGACCTGTGCCACCGGGAGTACCTGCCGCTCTTGTACGTGAGCTGTCCACCCGATAAAATCTTTGGAAAATTTTCTCCTGGTCTTCCTTTGCTATACCGACACCATCATCAGATATTTCCACTATGTAATTATTATACTCCTTGTCAATATATCCTGCAATGGCTATATGACCACCAGAAGGAGTATATTTCATGCTATTTTCCAAAAAAATTCTTAACAGCTGGCGCATGGTGACAATATCCGCAAAAACAATGCCCCCTTCACTAGCAAGAAGCTTTATTTCATGCTGAGAAGCCGCCATACTAATCTTTTTGAAGCCATCCTCAATAATCTCACCCATATCTGCCGGTTCTTTTTTCAAAATCTGACGTTTCTGATCAGCCCTTGCCAAAAAGAGCAGCTTTTCAATGAGTGCCTGCATATCGCCTGCCTCAGACTTAATAGCTGAAATAGCCTCTGACAGCACCTCAGGGTCTTTGCCGCCCCACCGTTCCAGCATATCTGCATAACCGCTAATGACAGTCAGCGGTGTCCTAAGCTCATGTGAAGCGTCAGAAACAAACTTCTGCTGTGCCTTAAACCCTGCCTCCAAACGGTCCAGCATGGTATTGAAGGTATTTGCCAATTCTGTCAGCTCGTCATTAGCAGGACTTACTTCAATACGACGGCTTAAATCGTCAACTTGAATAGACTTAGCAGTATCATTAAGTGCCCTTACTGGCTTCAAAGAACCTTTTATTACAAAATGCCCCACCAGCAAGGCTATGATAATACCTACCAAATCCGCCCCTAGAAGTATCTGTTTAATAGACTCCAATGTGCTATTTTCAGCCGTAACTACCTTGAAAAATACCATATCATAGCTATTGCCATTAAAGGTCATAGGTACATCACGGCGGTAAATCGTCATGTTTTTCGACTGAATTACTGAAAATACATCTGTATTCGCCCAAATAGGCGGATTTTCTACTTTATGCTCTTCCAGCCACTCCATCTTAAAGTAATTCGGCTCACTGTCATAAACCTGCTTCCCCTCAGAATCAAAAATCCTCAGTACAACACCCGGCATAAGTACCAGCGATTCACTCTTACGGAAAGAAGGGTCCATAATCGCTCCTAATTCCAGCTGACGCATGGTCTTTTTGGTGCTTATATCAATTTCCACCTCAGCCTGATGATAAAGCACAAAATATAATCCTGACAACGTAAGCAAATTAATGATAAGCAGAATAACCGCTATCATGACAGAGTATGTCAAAGTGAGACGGATGGAAATCTTCAGATACTTCAATTCCTTGAAAATACTGTTATTCCTTAACCACATAGCCTATGCCTCGCATGGTATGAATATACTTTTCGCCAAATTTGTCATCAAGCTTGCTTCTCAAATAACGTATGTATACATCTACTACATTGGTATCACCAGCATAGTCATAGCCCCATACATTAGACAAAATCTGCTCACGGGTCAGTACAACACGCTTGTTGCGCACAAGATATTCCAAAAGGTCATATTCCTTCTTGGTGAGGGAAACCTTGGTATTTCCTACAATTACCTCATACTGGGCAGGGATAATTTTCAGATTTTTTACCTGCAATACCTCGCCCCGTGGTTCTTCCTTTTCCTGTGCAACTGATTTTCTTCTGAGTATCAGCCTTATTCTAGCTAATAACTCCTTGATGGCAAAAGGCTTGGTAAGATAATCATCTGCACCAATGTCAAGTCCGTTTACCTTATCCTCAATATCATCACGTGCTGTCAGCATGATAATAGGTACGTCAGAAAGTTCCCTGACCTTTTGGCAAATTTCAAAACCATCCATTTCTGGAAGCATAACATCAAGCAAAACTACATCGTAATCTTCCTGTATGATACGCTCATAGGCACGACGTCCATTTCCTTCAATAGATGTTCTGAATCCCTCATGCTCCAGCTCTAACTGAGTAAAACGAGCAATCTTTGGCTCATCCTCTACGATTAAAATACTTATATTTTCATTAGGAATATTTTCTGACATAAACTATCACCCCAAACTTAAGCACCGTCTGTCAGCTGTTCCCATTTTTCATAACGCTTCATTATTTCTTCTTCCTTAGCCGCATATTCTGCCGCAATAGCCGCACTTCTGTCGGGGTCGGACTGCACCGCTGGGTCATTCATCTGCACATCAAGCATTTTCAGCTCTGCCTCTGCCATGGCAATTTCAGCTTCTGCACGAAGAATCATGTCCTGTCGCTTGCTCTCACTCATGCTCTGAATGGAGCCCAATTTTGCTTTCTTCTCTTTTTCTGCCGCAGCCTGCTTTGCCCTTGCTTTTTCTTCCTCTAAAGCCTTAGCATTTTTTTCCTTCTTTGCCTTTTCCTCAGCCAGACGTGCTTCCTCAGCCTCACGCTCTGCCTTTTCCTTCTCAGCCTGCATTACCTTTTCACGGTAATAAGTATAATTTCCATCATACTCTGTAAGAGTGCCATCCTTTAATTCAAGAATGCAGTTAGCTACCTTATCCAGAAAATAACGGTCATGAGATACGGTAATAAACGTGCCTGGGAAGGTAGACAGTGCTTCCTCTACAGCTTCCTTGGCAGGTATATCAAGATGGTTAGTTGGCTCGTCAAGTACAAGGAAATTTGCACCTGTCAGCATTAATTTCAAAAAGGAAAGTCTCGACTGCTCGCCACCGCTCAAATCACCAATGCGTCTGTATACCTCATCGCCATGGAATAAAAACGCTCCTAAATAACGGCGGGACTGTTCCTCACTGATGCCATACTCATAATTCAGCTCATCAAGAAGGGTACGCTCCATGTTAAGATTTTCATGCTGCTGAGAGAAATATCCGATTTTTACACGGCTGCCAATCTTAACTCTGCCACCAGCAGGCTCTAATTCACCTACAAGAAGCTTCAAAAGAGTGGTCTTGCCTGCACCATTAGGCCCGACAATAGCTACGCCATCACCATTTCTTACCAGAATATTTACATCCTTGAAAAGCTCCTTATTGGAATCAGAAAAACGGTAGCTGACTTCCTCAAATTCCGCTACTCTCTGAGCACATTCTCCCGGAGCATTAAAGGCAAAGTAGTTAAATGCCGCTGTTTCCGCAGGCTTTACGATACGCTCCAAACGATTTAACTGGCTCTGACGGCCTCTCGCCTGCTTTGACTTGATACCAGCCTTGTACTTGCGGATATATTCCTCAGTTTTTCTGATATGCTCCTGCTGTTTTTCGTAAGCAGAAAGCTGTGCCGCACGCCTTTCCTCACTGACCTTCATGAAATAGGTATAATTGCCTTCATAAGCGGTAACAGTCTTATTTTCTATCTCAAAAATACGATTGGCTACCTTATCTAAGAAAAAGCGGTCATGTGAAATAATCAAAACACCGCCACGATAATTTTGCAGGAAATTCTCCAGCCACTCAATCATGCCAATATCAAGATGGTTAGTTGGCTCGTCTAAGAAAAGAAAATCAGGTTCACGGATAAGAGCCTTAGCCAGACAGATACGGGTACGCTGACCACCTGAAAACTGCTCCACCGGCCTGTCGAAATCTTCCTCAGAAAAGCCCAGACCAAAGGCAGTACGGCGCAAACGGCTGTCGTAATCATAACCGCCTAAATGCTCAAATCTCTCTACAATACGGCCATACGCCTTTAATTTTTCTTCATCATGGCTTTCCTCAATCTCCGCTTCCATAGCTTCCTTAGTAGCTGCCAGAGCAAGAATGTCCGCAAAAGCCTTCTTTAATTCTTCATAAAGAGTAGTATCGGCATGCATGTCAGCCTGCTGTTCAACATAGCCAATGGTATCTGCTGTGTCAAACTGCACCGAACCGCCGTCATACTCCTCCTCACCCAAAAGGCACTTCATAAGAGTAGATTTACCAGCACCATTAGCACCGACAAAGCCCACTCTTTCGCCCTTTTTTATTTCAAAGCTTACATTGTTAAATAATTCCTCTATACCAAAAGCCTTTGATAAATCAGTAACTTTTATAGAACCCATAATTACCTCAACTAATCACTACTCACTAATCACTTATAACGCCCTCAATCATGAAAATGCAACAAGCATTTTCTTCCTATGACAGCG
>CALZDE010000122.1 GCA_945637225.1 uncultured Selenomonadaceae bacterium | reverse complement strand
ATCTATGGAAACGCCCATTCTCTCAGCTTCATCCTGCATATTCAGAACCACCAGAAGAGGTACACCCTTTTCCAATAACTGAACGGTCAAAAACAGATTACGCTCAACATTTGAGGAATCCACAATATCCATAACCACGTCCATAGGATTGTTCATCAGAAAATCAATGACGATTTTTTCCTCTGGGGAACGTGCATTTACGCTGTAAGTACCTGGAAGGTCAACAACAGTTATATTACAATCATTATATTTCGTATAGCCTACTTTTTTGTCTACAGTTACACCGGGCCAGTTGCCAATCTTCTGCCTCATACCTGTGAGTTCACAGAAGATAGTGGATTTGCCGGTATTAGGATTGCCGGTAAGTGCCACCATTAAGTCTGACATACTATCTCTCCAATCTGTAATTCCACTTGTTACAGCTAAACTTGACATGTTATCCCTCCGATTTACCGCGCTTAATCTACCTTGCTGACTTCAATCTTGTCCGCATCTGCCAAACGCATTGCTACATTGTAGCCACGAATGCCAAAAGCCATTGGATCACCCATAGGTGCTGGTCTTAAAACCTTTACCTTCGTTCCAGGAATGAATCCCATAGTCATCAGACGTTCCTTTAAATCGGAGCTGTTAATCTTCTCTATACGCAAGGCCATGCCAGGCTTGCCATCCTTTAAAGTCATAGTATCACCTCAAATAATAGATATTCTCATTACCATTTACAACTATATGATACACCTTCTCATTTAGTTTGTCAATAGCAAATGAAAATTATTCGCGATTTATTTGAGATTTCAATTGTAAATTATTATCAATTAGCTGAAATATTCTCTACTTAATTACCGCCACAGGATTTAATATTTCCTCTCCCATTGCATTCCTATAGCTTTCCGCCCTTACGCCAAATACCTCTGCCAAAAATTCCTTTGTCAGAACATCCTGAGGGCTTCCCTCTGCCCTTATGCCTTTATCCTTAATCACCACAAGATTATGAGAGTACTTAGCAGACTGATTTAAATCATGCAGTACCATTATAATAGTCATGCCCCAGTCCATATTTATTTTCCTGACTATTTCCAGTACCTCAAGCTGATGAGCAATATCAAGATAAGTAGTCGGTTCATCAAGCAAAAGTATTCTCGGCTTCTGTGCAAGTGCCATGGCAATCCATGCTCTCTGTCTTTCACCGCCCGACAGGGATGCTACCTGACGTTTTGCCAAATGACCTAGATTAGTCACCTGCATAGCCCATTCTACCGCTTCCTTGTCCTCCTGAGGATTCCCTCTCTTAAACCAGCTTCTATACGGAAAACGGCCATAATCTACTAATTGTTCTACGGTAATATCTGACGGAGTAGTCATTCCCTGTGGCAAAACAGCCAGCTTTCTTGCTAAATCACTTCGCTTAATAGAACGGATATCCTCGCCATCTAATAAAACCCTGCCCTTATAATTACTGTTGATATTAGCCGCCGCCTTTAAAAGCGTGGATTTTCCTGCACCGTTAGGGCCTATTACAGAAGTTATCCTTCCCTCTGGAAAAGTTACATTCACACCATCAAGAATCAGCTTGTCTCCTGCTTCTATAACGAGATTTTCTACTGAAAGTGCCATTACAGTTCCCTCCTTAACAGAAACAGGAAGAATGGTGCCCCGAATACCGCCATCAGAATACCGACAGGAAGCTCTATTGGTGCAAAGGCTACTCTTGCAAAGGTGTCGCTGAAGGTCACTACCGCAACTCCCAAAAGAGCCGCCCCAGGCAAAAGAAATCTATGGTCTGAACCAATGATAAGCCTAGCCGCATGAGGAACAATAAGACCAACAAAGCCTAAAAGCCCCACCACAGAAACAGCACTTGCCGCAAGAAGTGCCGCTACCGCCGTCAGGCTGATACGCACCATCTCTACCCTTAAGCCCAGTCCCTTGGCTATCTCATCACCTAACTGCAATATATTGATATGTCTCGCACCAAAGAAAGCCAATAGCACACCAATAATTGTATAAGGATAAATCATTTCTACATGTGGCCAGCTTCTTGCAGACAGACCGCCTACCATCCACATGAGAGCACTGTGCACCCTGTCACTGTAAAAAATCATCAAGGCAGAAATACCCGCTCCTAAAAAAGCCGATACTGCCACACCAGCCAATATAATTCTAATCGGACGAATGCCATTTTTCCAAGCCAAAATATAAATACACACCGCCGCCCCCATAGCACCTATAAATGCCACAGGTGTCACAAGATAGGTACTTTCTGGAAGCATTAGTAATACCATAATACCTGCCAGTCCTGCACCAGAGGAAATTCCGATAATATGAGGGTCAGCCAACGGATTTTTCATTACTGCCTGAAGTATTGCACCGGAAAGAGAGAGATTAATCCCCACCAAAGCCGCCACTATTGTTCTAGGCAGACGTATATTCATAAGAATTTTATCATTAGTGCCACTGCCCTCACCGCTTAGAGACAAGCATATTTCCTCCGGTGATATATACACAGAGCCCGCCCCGATACTAACTATAATACCTGCCAATGCTAAGAAAGCGAATACCCCCAAAAGAGATATTCGCCATTTATTTGAATGCATAAAATTGAACTTTTCCATAACATTCCGCCCGTTGTCCTTAATAGAAGCTTCTTGGATAAATCAGCTTCGCCATGTACTCTACTGCCTCTGGATAATGAATCCCCGGACTTAAAAGAAATAAATCCTGTGGCAGATAATAAACCAGATTATTCTCTACTGCCGCTACGGAACGCCATGCAGGATTGGCATCCATTTCCTTATCCATATTTTTCTTGATACTTTCTATTGAACCCATGCTAGTAATAAATACAATATCAGGATTCTGCTGTACAAGAGTTTCTAAACTGTATGGAGCCGCATCAGGATTTTTATCCAAAGGAGTCATACCGCCTGCTATATTCTCCCAGCCGATAAGCTTGGAAATAGAGCCTGCAATACTGCCATCCAGCTGTAAGGAAAGCCCCTGAGCCGTACTGTGAATAATAGCTACCTTCTTCTGCCTTGAATTATCCTTTGGAAGCTTGGACAAGGTGACATTAATCCTGTTATCCATATCGGCAATTATAGCCTCTGCCTTTTCCTTTTCACCAGTAACCTGAGCAAAAACCCTTAACTCATTTTTAATGGAGTCATAATTCTTCATATCCATTACGATGGTAGGAATACTGTTATCATTTAAAAGCTTGGCCACCTTTTCGTTCATGCCCTTATTCGCAATTACCAAATCAGGCTTCAGGCTTACGACCTTTTCTGCATCAATCTGATACACCTGACCAATACTCTCAGCATTCTTGGCATAATCAGGCATTTTCGTCTTAGAATCAGGGCGACCAACCACATCACCGCCGACCTCATGCAGAGGCTCTAAGAATGAAGCTGAAAGCACAACAATACGCTGAGGCTTTTCCCTTAAAACAACGGTATTTCCCTCATCATCAACGATATTTGCAAAAGCATTTTCATCAGGAGCATTAACCGCCTGACTGCCACCACCGCACCCTGTCAGCATAAAGCACAAGCTCATTAACACCGATAAAATCAATACAGTAATCTTCATATTGCTCACTTACCTTCTAAAGCCGATACCAATTACTTTCTTGTCAGAATAGTAGACAGGTAGTTTACCTTCTTATCCTTCTGAGTCATTATATCATCAATGCGTTCTTCATCAGGAAGACCACAACGGCTGAGCATAACAGCATTCTTTGCCATATCATGCTTATCCAGTACATCCGCAATCTCTGGGAAATTCTTATATACCTTCATCAGTACCGCATTGTCACAATTTGCAATAGCCTTCTCAATCTTTTCTGGAGAAGCCGTAGCAGGAATAATGCTGAGTACGTCATTTCCCTCAACAATAGGAATGCCAGCCTGACTGCCAATAGCACAAAAGGCGGGAATACCAGGGATAGTCACTATTTTAACATCTTCATCCTTGAGAAGACGATATACGTAAATATAGGTACTGTAGAACATAGGATCACCCAAAGTCAGAAAAGCCACGTTCTTTCCCTGCTCCAAGAGTGATAAAATCTCCTTCTTATTAGCTTCCCATGCATCGGTAGAATCAGCAAAGTTCTTCACCATTGGGAACACCTGATACACAATCTCAATATCACTGCGAAGATATGGCTTTGCAATAGAAAGTGCCACACTGCCTTCCTTCTTCTCAGTCTTAGGAGCAATCAGCACATCTGCCGCCTTAATTGCGTTAATAGCCTTCACAGTAAGAAGCTCAGGGTCGCCAGGTCCAACACCGATACCATAGAAAATTCCGCTCATTTATTAATCCCCTTTCTCAATTGAATAAACTACCTTCAGTTATTCCTTCTAGTTATCTAAACAATATAGTACACCCTATACAAAAGTATGTCAATATTCATCAAATAAATTTATGTTAATCGGCTTCAATTTTTATCAAAATTTAATAAAAATTTAATTCCCTTCTAAAGAAATATGTGATATAATGTGATAGTAATGTTATGATATAAAATACTTATGATTTATCTTGGGGGTATAACCAATGAAAAAAATGATGTTTTTAGCACTGTTCCTGATTTTTCCAATGGTAATTTCAGCGGTGTGCTCTGCTGCCGAAAATGATAAAAAGGAAGTTCTGCTGGTTAATCAGACACCGTTTGAGTTTATTTCCAGCTGTAATGAGACCTTAAAGGATTCAAATGGTGGACAGGCTGTTTTCCCTAAGCCTGAAATGCTTCCACAGGCTTCTACTGAAAACGAAAAGATGTTTGCTGTATTTGTTCCTCTTGATGAAAAGAATCATGGCATGATTTTAATGAGAACAAACACCCTGGACAAGGTTCTTGCTATGAATATTACAGTGCCAAACAAGGATGAATTTCCTCGTATTGCCTCAAATATTTCCGCAGCTGTACTTTCTACCATCGGACTTAACGATGAAGAAATGAAGAATATTTTTGGCACTAACAATGACAAGGGTGTTTATACCACTTGGAGCAGTTCCAGCAACAGACGTATAACTGTTACCTTATGGTTAGATAAGGTTGATGAAAACTCTAGTGATACCCTGTTTAATATTTCTATCAATGCTACCGACAAATAAATAGCAAATGAAATTTTCAACCAAAAGGGGCTATAAAAATGAGCAATCATTTTTATAGCCCCTTTTACATTATTATGAAATGTTACCGTGGTTAGGGAAATCGGCTAATGGTATTTTGTAACCATATTTGCGTTCAATAAAAGTACTAATTTTACGAGGTGTTGTTCCATAAAGATACATCATTTGAATTTTTTTACGTATTTCTTCCTTTAACTCTGTAGGTATATCTTCATCAAAATGCTTTTTCTCCTGTGCTTTATTTTCGGCCTGAACAACATGCTGCTCCTTCATTTTCATATTCTCTGTGTATTTTTCTAAAAATCTTTCACGCCTTGCTGCAATAAGCGCTTTAGCTGTCATAACTCTATCCATCTGCTGACGAGTAAAGCGGTGTTCCCTTGCCAGTATAACATAATAAAGCCCAATACCAATGACAGATACTGCACTAGCAATAACATAAACAGCTGAAAAACCAGCCATAGGAACTACACTGCCCAAAGCATAAGGGCCAACACCAATACCTAGATCCAATAAAACAAAATATGTAGAAGTCGCTATGCCGATTTGATGCTGTGGCGCACAATGAACAGCTAAAGCATGACATGCCGCAGTAGTCGTACCATAGCCAAACCCCAGGAATAACGCACCAACCAGCAATGGAATGTCTGATGAAGAACAAGAAATAACTGCCATAGCAATAGCCATGCTTATTAATGCAGGATAAACAACTATATTTCCGCCCCGTCTATCCATCAAATAACCTGTCAATGGTCTGCTGATAAATGAAGTAATAGCAAAACAGATAAAGAACATTGACGCGCCTATACCTGTAACACCGATAGATTTCGTATATGCACCCAAGAAGCTCAAAACAGTAGAATAACATACACCTGCTATCATAGCAACAAAAGAAATTCCTAGAGCCTTATAGGAAAAGAAATTTCCTGGAGCCAATGAAAACAGCTTTTCCTTCTCCCAAGGCATAATTGAACGCTCTGGAGCCTTAATAGCTATCGAAAGCATCATTATTACAAAAGTAACGCCATTACAAATCTCGATAGCCTCTGTATATAAGCCTGCTGATGTTAAACTCATAGCAAAAAACGGACCAACAGCAGACGCAATAGTAACACCCAAGGTAAAGTAACCGATACCTGTTCCCATTCTTGCTATTGGAATTAATGCCGCTACTATGGTACTTGATGCAGTAGAAATTGTACCAAATGCCATGCCATGAATAAAACGAATAGCAACAAACAACCAATAATCAGTGG
>CALZDE010000121.1 GCA_945637225.1 uncultured Selenomonadaceae bacterium | reverse complement strand
AAAGCTGGTATGGATACCAGTAAATCTTATTTAGGAAAAGTGTCACACAATTTAATGTCATTAGTTTTTGACTCTAAAAAAGTTGAAACAATGATGAAAGAAATTATAACTATTGACTACTCTATGTATAAAGAAAAAGACGATGAAAATACAAGTAAATGATTTATACATTTAAAATATACAAATTATCTTTGATTGACAACAAGGGGAGAGGAAATAATGTCGTTATTAGCACGTTTGGGACGACCAAATGAAAAGAATATACAGGTTCGCATATTTACCTCTCAGGCAGCAGAGGCACCTGCTGACAGTGCTTATCAGCAGGTAAAGAAGCTTATTCATCAGCGCATAGTTGAGGAAATGAGCCCAGAGGAACAGAGAGTTCTTTCAGCAGTTCATCAGGATGTTGGCCGAGTTGAAATGGTTATTAACAACTACATTCAGGAGGTTTTGGAAGAAAATCCTTTTGCTATCGGTCGTGGTGACAGGTCAAAGCTTGTCAGCGATATAAAGGATGAAATGCTCGGTCTTGGACCTCTGGAAGTTTTGCGTAAGGACGAGACTATCACAGAAATTATGATTAATGGCCCTAAGCAGATTTTTGTGGAGAAGCTTGGTAAATTAACATTAAGTTCTGTACAGTTCCATGATGATGACCATTTAATGAATATCATTGAGCGAATACTGTCTCCATTAGGAAGACGTATTGATGAATCTTCACCTTTGGTAGACGCCCGACTTGATGATGGCTCTCGTGTTAATATAATTATTCCGCCACTTTCTCTGGTGGGGCCTTGTGTTACTATCCGTAAGTTCTCCAAGAAGCCTCTTACCGTAGAGAACCTTATAAACTTTGGTACTCTCAGCAGGGAAATGGCTGACTTTTTGAAGGCTTGTGTAAAGGCAAGACTGAATATCCTTGTATCAGGTGGTACTGGTTCCGGTAAGACTACTACACTTAATGTATTGTCTTCCTTTATTCCAGAAAATGAAAGAATTGTTACCATCGAGGATGCGGCAGAAATTCAGCTCCAGCAGGAGCATGTCGTTACCTTGGAGTCACGTCCGCCTAATATTGAGGGCAAGGGTGCGATTACTATTCGTGATTTGGTAAAGAATGCTTTGCGTATGCGTCCTGACAGAATTATAGTCGGTGAGGTTCGTGCGGGCGAGGCACTCGATATGCTTCAGGCGATGAACACAGGACATGATGGTTCATTGACTACCGCCCATGCCAATACACCACGAGACGCACTTAGACGTATGGAGACAATGGTACTTATGGCGGGCTTTGAGCTTCCGGTTCGTGCTATTCGTGAGCAGGTAGCTTCCGCTATTGACTTAATTATTCAGCAGTCCCGTATCAAGGACGGCAGTCGTAAAATTACCTATATCACCGAAATACAGGGTATGGAAGGCGATACCGTCACCACGCAGGACTTGTTTAAATACGAGCATGAAAGAATGGATGAAAACGGCAAATCAGTAGGAAGATTTGTATCGTCAGGTTTACAGCCAGCTTTCCTTGACAAGTTCACAGTAAATGGTGTAGAAATACCAGCTGTTTTCAAGAATGAAGATGATGATGCAGTTAGAGATTAGGAAGGGAGTGCAGACAGGTGTTAGTAAAAGTTCTTTTTAGTGTGTCTGTCACTGTTTTTCTTTTCACTACATGTTATCTTTTAGTTAAGAAAAATATTGAGGCAAAAAAGCAAATTGCCCAGCGTATTCGTAACTTAGACGAAGCTGAGCTGGCAAAACAACAAAAAGCAGAATTAGAATACAAAAAAGCAAAGGCTACTTCCTTAAAAGAAATACCTTTTGTCGAGCGTGTAGTTATCCCCTTTAAACAGTGGCTTGAACGCACTGTTATGAGTATAGCACCTAAGGAAATACAGATGCATATTCAGAAGAGGCTTACTACCGCAGGCAAATATCCTCAGTGGACAGTTTCTATGTTTTTGATAGTAGATTTGGTGATGGCTATGTTTGGTGTTTTTCTTGGGGTAGACCTTTCAGGAAAACACGAAATGGCACCAATTCAGAGAATAGTGGCTATGTTTCTTGGCTGTTTAGTTGGAGGCTTAATGCCATTTTCCATTCTTAACATCATCACTCAGAAACGTCAGAAGGCTATTCAGAAACAGCTTCCAGAGCTTTTGGATTTGCTGTGCGTAAGTGTGCAGGCAGGTCTTTCTTTTGATGGTGCTATGCGTAAAATTGTTGAGCGAATGGAAGGCCCGCTTATTGATGAATGCCGTAAAATGCTTGATGATATTCGCATGGGTGCTGTAAGAAGACAGGCACTCCGACTGATGGGTGAACGCTGTGATGTGCAGGATGTAGCACTTTTTACGACAGCTGTTATTCAGGCAGAGCGTTTGGGTACAAGTATGGCAACAACCTTGAATAATCAGGCAGAGAATATGCGAGAACGTCGCAGGCAGTACATCAAGGCAGAAGCTTTAAAGGCACCTGTTAAGATTGTATTCCCTCTGATTATGTTTATCTTCCCTGCACTTTTCGTTGTTACCTTGTTGCCAGCGATTTTGGGTCTGTCAGATTCTATGATTCTTGGCAAGTAAAAAAGATAGAGAAACCATTATGAAAGAAATATATTTAGAAATTAATAATTCAGATATTAAAAATCCGCCTCTTAAAGTTGAAGTGGCGGATAATTTTTTGAGCCGTTTTATGGGGCTGATGGGGAGAAAAGAGCTTCCAGAGAATACGGGACTTCTCATATCTCCCTGCAACAGTGTGCATATGTGCTTTATGCGTTTTGCTATTGATGTAGTGTATATTGATGAAAATTACAAAGTGTTAAAGGTCGTAGAAAATCTTCCTGCGTGGACAGGTATGAGTATATGCTGGAAGGCATGGGGCGTAATTGAGCTAAATGCAGGTACAGCAACAAAATTAAAAATAAAAGAAAACAGCATATTACATAAATTAAAATGAACATGCTGTCTTAATTATTTTTTCTGTATTTATTAATGATTAATTAAAGTAAATCTTCTCCGCCCATAATAACTTTTTTCTTATTTTTATTAGGATTGATTTCCCAATGACCTTCAGTACCTGGAGTTGAAGTTGAGTGAGAGTTATTAGGAAGTTCCAGAGGGTCGTGACTATAATAACCCTGTGAACCTAAATAAATGTTCTTGCCAATGATACTTCCATTAAAGCCATGATGATTATCATTGACACCGACAGAGGAATATGGTGAATAGAGGGCACCGCGGAAATAACCGCCATTACTCTGAAGCCACATTTTATCATCTTCGCCTGACCACTTGTTATAACGGGAATCGCCACGTGTGCTGACAAAAATTATTGGTCGGCTGTTTGTCATATCAGAACTGAAATTGATATTTGGCTGACCGTCAAGAATTATAAAAAGCGGTTCATCACTCTTTGAGCCTGCAATAGTACCACTGAAATTAAAGTTGACATTAGGAATATTGAGGTAAACAGTATTTACGCCAGAGTTAATCCAGTTATTTATATCACTTGTATCGAAATTCTGTACATTTTGATTGCTATGATAATAGTTTTCTCCATCTTGCTGGGAAACTGACTTTTTAGGAACCTGCCATTCATCAGGTACATAGCCTGGGTCTTGGAATTTAGCAAACATTTCATTAATCTGAGGTACGATATTAGTTTCGTAATATTTAGTTATATCAATACTTTCATCACATTCTACATCAGTAACAAGACCTTCTTCTTTGGCCTTTGCTACTGTTGTTTCATTACCGCCATGAAAAGCTGCGTCCTTAAGCATGGTATTGTGGCGTAATTCATCATAAGTTGTCTGATAGCCTGACTGAGTGGTTGCCTTTACATTGCCGTCATAGGTGGAAACATTCCATTTCTGCTGAGTGATTCTATCATTATCAGGATTCTGAACGTTATTTACAGAAGTTAAGTGCTTTTCAAAAACAAAGAGATTATCAAAAATTTCACTGCCATCGTCTCTTGAACCTTCTGTACCAGGTACCCAAATTTTTGAACCAGAATCATCAGGTACTACGGTGCAATATGCTGTTGCATATAAGGTTATAAATTTTTCATCTAAATTCAGCAAGGATATTAATGGCTTTAAGAAATAATAAGGAACGTCTTCGTATAACTCTATCTTTACTGCTTTGAGTTCAACGCCTTTCTCGGTCACCGTTTTGATTTCCGACTCCATCCTGACTTGATTTTTAGAGTCCTCATTACGTTGCTTATAATCATCAGCTGTATCTATAGCCTTATCTTCAGCATCATAATCTTTAGCTAACACTTTGGCACATGCCATAGCGGAGGCATCAGCAGTATTTTGCAAGCGGGCATAATGGCTATAGAAGTTACCTATATCAATAGCAACTCCGCCACAGGCAACTATCAGTGGCAATAACATAGCTGTCATTACAAAGAAAGCACCTCTTTGTGATGAAATTAGTTTTTTTATGTAACGAATCAACGGTACCGCCTCCATATTTTTACAATTAATGATACTTATTTCTATTATATTACATTTTTATAAAAATAGCAATAGGAAAAATTACACAGCAAAGCAAAATTTACATACTAAAGGACTTATTAATGTTGAATAAAGCAATTATTTTACAGGAAGATATGATAAGAATATTTGATTTTAAAAGCAGGAGATTTTTATGATTACAAAAGATAAAATTATTTCAGCCTTAAAAAAAGAATGCCAGCATTATAATTCTGATGGTATGCTTGAATATGCAGAAAAAATTAAGGAAAATTTTGGTTTAATACTTTTATTATATATTTTAATTTCAGCAACTACTCTTATTGATTATATTAGAGGTGATGAGCCAGTTTATTTTATTGTCTTTGCTGTAACATTTTTTTATATAGCACAGATTTTAGCTAGAATTTTAACACGATTATTTAAGGTACATATTTTTTTACGGCATTTTATTGTTTTTATTTTATCCTTGCCAGCAATTCTTGAAGCTTTTTTATATTATAAATACAATATATTTATAAAGACGGGAAATATTGCTGCACTTTTAGAAACAACTCCTAATGAAGCAAGAGAATTTCTTATTTCGCATGTAGATTTTTATGTTATTTTTTCCTTAATTATGTTTATAGCTATAATATTTTTAATGAAAAAATATCAGCCATGGCAGTATATTCATTTAGGAAGAAATGTAAAGATTTATTCAATGGCTGTTTATCTGTGCAGTTTTCTTATTTGTGTTGTTTATTTAGGTGCTTATGGCTGGGAGGAGTTTACAACAGTTAAAAAAGTCTGTCCACAGGTAAGATTTATGGTTTATACGAGAGAGCATTTTATAAATTTAGCGGTTTATGAAGAATTGGCAAAGAAAATAAATACAGATGTAAAGCTGACTAAAAATAAGAGTGAAATTAAAAATATTGTTTTTATATTAGGCGAATCTACTAATAGAAATCACATGAATTTATATGGTTATTATGTGAATAACACGCCAAATCTTAAAAACATGGAAAACAATGGTGAATTAATAAAGTTTAATGACTGCATAAGTCCGTATGCAGCGACTACTTTGGTTGTTAAGGAACTGTTTACCTTCCATAATGCTGAATCAGAGGAAGTATGGTATAAATATAATAATATTGTCGATATAATGAAAGCCGCTGGCTATAAAACATTTTGGCTTTCTAATCAGGAATCATCAGGTGTGTGGGGAAACTTTGCCCGTTCCTTAGCAGAAAGAAGTGATAAGTACCAGTTTGTAGAAAAACGTGATTCAAGAGATAATGGCGGTGTAGATGGCAAACTTTTACCAATAATAAGTGAAACAATAGCTAATGAACAAGCTGATAAGAATTTCTATATTATTCATCTTTTAGGCTGTCACCAGAAATATAGCTGGCGTTATCCAGAAGAATTTGATAAATTTTCGGCTGATGATATAGAGAAAGATATTTCAGAGGAAAAGAAAAAAGAAATAGCAGAATATGAAAATGCTGTTTTATATAATGATTATATTGTAAATGATATTATAGAACAGTTTAGAAATCTTAAAGAAGACACTTTAATAATTTATCTGTCAGACCACGGTGAGGAAGTATATGATTTACTTGATATGGCAAGCCATAGCGGTGATGTTGAATCGTCAAGTATGTATGAGATACCAGTTATGATATGGGGTTCCAATAAATTTAAGAAAAATCATGCTGATAAATGGGAAAACATAAAAAATTCAGTGGACAGACCTTATATGACAGACGACATGATACATACCGTACTTGACATAGCAGAAATAGAGACAGCGGATTATGACGAGACAAGGAGCTTGACTAATCCAAGATTTGACACCAGCAGAAAACGCATAATAAATGCAAGTGACGATAAGAATAGAAATGAGTATTATCATGGCATGAAGTAACAAAAAAGC
>CALZDE010000120.1 GCA_945637225.1 uncultured Selenomonadaceae bacterium | reverse complement strand
AAAAACTGCCCCACACCGAAGCATGGAGCAGATATTTACATACACATTATTTTTTAAGCATTCTTAGGTTTTCTGATAGCCTTCGCACCTTCAACAAAGAGGTCGAATGCCAAAATCAGCAGGAATGACGCAATAACTACCTGAGCGTATGGGCCCCAGTCAGCACTGCCTGCCATAATCATCATTACCTGATTCTTCACGATGATACCCAGAGACAATACAGTTACAACAGCCATGAAGCACAGTGGAATGATGAACATACCATTATTCTTGCCTGCATTACCCAGCCAAGCGCATACTGCTACCAGACCGATAGCCGCCAACAGCTGATTTGCCGCACCGAACAGGCCCCAAATCTTTGCGAAACCGCCCATGCCAAGGGCAACACCAGGAATAACGATAAAGAGCGTAGCTACATAAGGATTTACTAAAATCTTCTTGATACCGTCCTTTACATCGCCTACTACCTGACCTGGCTCCAGCCACAATTCCTGGAACATGAAACGGCCCAGACGGGTAGCAGTATCGAGGGAGGTCAGACAGAATGCGGAATAGGTCAGTACCAGCAGGGTATAAAGAATATTCTCTAAACCAGCACAGCCAGGAATGGTAGCTACCATAGCGGAAATACCGCCAGCGAAAATATCAGTTGCACCCTTTACATGGCCAGTCTCACGAGCATAAGCAATAGCGCACAGAGTCAGAATTGCCAGTACGCACTCAAGAAGCATGGAACCATAAGCGATTGGCTTTGCGTCAGCTTCATTATCTAACTGCTTAGAGGTAGTACCAGAGGAAACCAGAGAATGGAAACCGGAGATAGCACCGCAGGCAACAGTAGTAAAGAGGATTGGGAACAGATACTGTGTACCGTTCTTAGTGTCTACCGCAAAACCAGTGAACGCAGGGAAAGTCTCAGGATTAATATCAGGATGAGCACCTACAACACCTACAAATGCTACGAAAAGCATAGCATAGAGCAGGAAGGAGCTTAAATAGTCACGAGGCTGTAACAGAATCCATACAGGAGTTACAGAAGCTACCATGATGTAAAGACCTACGATATACATCCATACATCCTTGGTAAGATAAATTGGGTGCCAGTTCATACCTACTGCCATGCAGAATACGATTGCCAAAACACCGCAGATAGTTGCTACAACGGTAGATACATGACGCTGATAAACGAAGAAGCCATAAACCACAGCTACTACGATGAACAGCAGGGAAACCATAGCTACGGAAGCAGGAGTCTCACTTGCTACCATATCAATTGCGCCATCCTTCACTACCGCACCGAAGGTACCAGCAACGATAGCCGCAAAAGCCGCAACTACCAAAATCAGGGTAAGATAAGCAAAGGTAGTAAAGAGAACCTTAGCACGACGGCCTACATTAGTGGAAATAATCTCACCGATGGACTGTCCCTTATGACGGAGAGATGCTACCAGAGCACCGAAGTCATGGACACCACCGAAGAAAATACCACCGATAAGAACCCACAGAGTAACAGGGAGCCAGCCGAAGAATGCCGCCGCAATAGGGCCGGTAATAGGACCTGCACCTGCAATAGATGAAAAATGATGACCGATAAGCACAGGTGCTGGAGCTGGTACATAGTCAACACCATCTCTCATTGTATGAGCCGGAGTCTTAATAGAAGGGTCGATACCCCACTGCTTGCAGAGCCAGCCGCCATAGAAAACATAGCCCGCACCTAATACTGCCATACAAATAAGCAATAATACCAATGTGTTCACGAAAAGGACTTCCTTTCAAGTTATAATTGCAATACCTTTTTTATAAAATCCCCCGTAGGCTCGCCAGCACCATTAGTAATGATGTTGCCATCAGCTTCATTATATATAGCCAATCGCAAATCAAGCCAGCCATGAAAGGAAAATAAAAAAGTTTTGTGCAGACTGCACTTTTTAAGCATCTTTACTGCTTCCTCAGTACAATCCTCACAGAAAAAAACAGCCGTCACATAAGTACACATGTGCCCAGGACCAATATTTGCCTTGCCCCTGCCATCAGCATAAGCCTTGTCCTTTAATTCAGTAAAAAGCTCTGCTGTAAGGCGTGGAACTCTGTAAGCATAAAGAAATTCTTCGGCATTTGCAGTCCAGAGATTTACCTTACGGGAAACCATGTATGCTTCTGACTGCTGATAAAGCTCACAGGCAAATAAAAGAGGTGCCTCATGTGCCTCACTCTCCCTGATATTATAATATGGCTGGCAAGCAAGTCTAAACCTGTCAATTGCCGTATCAAGAGAATGCTTCACAATTGTCACCTCAATCCTTTTACAATACACCTTTGTACTAAATATACGTACTATCTCATAGGTATGAATTATACCACCAATTTGTAACAATGTAAAGTATTTTTTTATTTAGCATACAAAATATACTATTTAATAATATCACAAAATCCTTTCCAATTCCTCAAAGAGATTTTCCAATTCAATTGGCTTTGGCACAAAACCATTCATACCAGCTTTAAAGGCATTGTTTTTATCTTCATCAAAAGCATTGGCAGTCATAGCTATAATAGGGATGTCAGCCCTTGCCTTGTCAGCCAGCCTGCGTATGTGCTGTGTCGCTCTCAGTCCGTCCATATTAGGCATCTGTATATCCATGAGAATAACATCGTAATGTCCTGCCTCTGCCTTTTCCAGCATATCAACACATACAACACCGTCCTCTGCATGCTCCACCTTGAAGCCTGCATCCTCCAAAATTTCTACAGCAATTTCCGCATTAAATTCATTATCCTCAGCCAAGAGAATGCGCTTGCCCTTATATTTTCCCTCCGAAGATGATTCATTATTCTTATCATCAGAAACATCTTCATCGTGATTTATCAAATCAAGGTTTGCCAGTCTGTGCTTCATTTTTACTGTAATTTTTGTTCCCTTGCCCAGAGCACTTTCCACTTCAATAGTACCATTCATCAGGTCTACCAAGTGCTTAACTATCGCCATGCCAAGACCTGTGCCCTGAATACCGCTGGCAGTAGTGTTTTTCTCTCTTTCAAAGCTGTCAAACAGCCTCTGCTGAAATTCCTCCGACATACCTATACCAGTATCTTCTACAATACTTTCTATTATACAGAAATCAGGGTCCTCGGTAGGAAGCTGAGTAAACTTCACCTTGATACTGCCCGATGGGGTATACTTGATGGAATTACTAACTATATTAAGGAATATTTCCTGTGTCTTAGCATGGTCAATGTAAATTGCTTCATGGAAATAATCCACATCCACAGTAAATTCCAAGCCTTTTTTCTCTGCTGTCACCGTATTCATAGCCCTTATATTATCAGTTGCCTTGACAATAGAGTGAACCGACTCATCCAATGTCATCTTGCCATTTTCAATACGGGCAACATCAAGCACATTATTTATCAGAGTCAGCAGGCTGTCACCAGCATTTTTTATGTTAGTCATATAGTTGTCAAGCTGAGAATCCGGCTTTACTAAACGGTGAGCCAGCTCAGCAAAGCCCATAATAGCATTCATCGGAGTACGTATGTCATGAGACATATTATAAAGGAAGCTGGTTTTTGCCTTACTGCCTGCCTCAGCCCTTTTCAGTGCAAATTCAAGCTTTTCCTTATATTCCTCCAGCTCCATATTTTTCCTTTGCATCTTATGACTGTAGCGGACAAAAATCATAGTCGCTATACCCATAAGAAGCATAAGGGCTGAAAGTATCAATTGCCACCTTGCAGTCAGATATTCATAAATAGAAAACTGATACGCACGCTGAGCGTTACTTAACATCATATTTTCAAAATCCTGACGGCCTGTTACTCTGATACCCTTATCAAAAATGCCTACTAACTCATAATCGCCCTTGTAAACACCAATAGAAAAATCACCTCGGCCAGAAAGCTCTGTTGATTTCAGCAAATTGTCACTGCGGAGCAAAACGCTTGAAAGATAGCTGTTGACGATTGTAGCCTTCGCCTCGCCCCTCTTCACAGCCTTGATACATTCATTAAAATCAGCATAGCCAATGATAGGATTATTAGGATAGTACCTCTTCACATAATGATACTGTATCGGACTGTTTTCAGATATCGCTATAACATCCGAAGGTGAAGTAATCATTTCATCTGTATAGATAATATTCATGGTAACGTCAAAAATAGCATTGGTTTCCAGAATATTCATAACATCCGCAGTCCACGCATCAGAATACACAGGAACCATAATATCCAGCTTATGCTCCTGTAAATCATCTTCCATCATTTTAACACTGCTATATTTACGAAAATCCAGCTTCAGATTAAAGCGTTCTGCAATCTTTTTAATTGCTTCGATAACCGCTCCGGCAGGTTCGCCAAGATTATCTGTATAGGAAAACGGCTTATAATAATCAAGATAACCGACTCTTACTACTTCATGCTTTTCCAGACAAGCCTTTTCTGAATCTGTCAGCATAGCCATAACAGCCGTATCACCCAAAAATCTCTCATGAAGCTTTATATTAAAAAATGGATCTGTTATTCTCAGTTCATTCAGTGCTTCGTTGCCCTCCTGCAACAGGTCAAGACGATTTTTATTTATTGCCAAAAAATATGGCTCCGCCCCCAAAAAGGCTACTGGCACCATTCCGCTTTGGCTTGTAACATTGTTATCAACAGTAGCATAGCCCCACAGCCTGCCTTCATCATATGCCTTCCACATATCCCTATTGCCCTTGAAGGTAACTATTTCGCAAGGATTACCATTCGCTGCATTCCATTTCCTTAAATAAAATTCCTGCATAGAATCGCCTACACAGCCAACAACGCATCCTGCCAAATTATATTTATATCCATCACCAGTTAAATGATCAGCGCTTTCCTCAGTAAATATATAATAACCCTCCTGGCCCATAGGCTGATCTAGAAAGTTCATTTTCTTTAATCTTTCATCTGTAATAGAAACACCCGCTAAAATGTCTATTTCCCCTGTCTGAAGCTTCTCCATAAGTTCCACCCATTGCCCATAGACATATTCATACTCCCAGCCGGTGTAATAAGACAGCTTCTGCATATATTCATAGCCATAGCCTGACTTAATATCGTCATTGCTGTCACCTTCCATAAAATTAAGGTTTTTCATATATCCTACTTTGACAATACGGTGAACCGCTTCTCCTGTTTCACACATACTAAAAAAAACGAAAAATACCAATACCAGTGTAACAAATGCTATAACCCTTTTTCCTGTCATAAAACTCCTGACCTCCCCCAAAGGTACATATACTTTATTATAACATCAATTTCACACTAAAGTCTAGTAAAATAATAAAAAAAGCCAGCCCTGACAAATGCCAAAGCCAGCTATTTTCTTTGCTATTTGCATTTACAACATTGCTAAATACTTAGGAACCTCATTAGATGGAATTTTTAAAGCGTTCATCGCTGCTTCAGCATTCATCTTTGTTGTTTCCATCAGATTTCTTATATTTTTAATATTAGCTATTTCTTCGCCCTTAGCAACACCATCATTCCACTGCTTCTCTAAGTCATCCTTGAATAATTCTCTAAAATAATTCCCCATATCCGGTTCCTCCTCTCTAATCTTGTCCATAGCTTTTCTATTAGCATCAGCCAATACATTAATCAATGGCCCAATATACAAATCTATTTTCTTTTCGTTAAGTTCTTTTCCTTTCTTCAAGACCTGTAAAATTTGTTCCTTTGTAATGGATTTGCGCAATTTAGTTATCCAAAAATGCAATTCTTCTTTTAGCCTGGATATTACAATTATCTGAGTTGGTAAGATGGCTCTCCCAGTAACCATATATATTCCTTGATTCTTTTCTTCAATAGCATACCCCTGTTCAGCTAGAGCCTTCATTGCATTGCGCGGATAACCTAATCTAGTCAGTGTAACAGTAATATCATCTATCTTAATACCATCAACTTCATCTGCGTAGGCTTTATACAACATAGCATAAGCATTTGCTTTAAACACTGTATCAATACTCAGGCTATCTTCTTCGGACTTATATTCCATAATATTATACCCACGAAAAGCCGCCCCAAGTTCATTGGCAATCTGTATATCCTTATTTTTCTTTATAACCAACAAATCTATACGTATAGGCTCATGGTTTAGCTGGTGCTCTGTTTCATAGGTCAAATCAGCATCATTTTCCAAAAACTCCAGCTTTATAGCGGCATAGTGTCCAGAATGCCAAAGTATATCATTTTCATCAGTCTTTGTTGCTGATTCCCTCTTACTCACAACGCACCTCCCATTAATATTTTCCTGTTTTGAACATTATACACCAAAAGTTACGTTTTTTCAAGATAATCAAAAAAGCCAGCCCTGACAAATGCCAAAGCCAGCCATTTTATCTATCACATTCAATTATAACGCCCTCAATCATGAAAATGCAACAAGCATTTTCTTCCTATGAC
>CALZDE010000119.1 GCA_945637225.1 uncultured Selenomonadaceae bacterium | reverse complement strand
TAGAATAAGGTACCCGCCACTTATAGAAGTGGGGGACATCTCTTAGTCGTTATAAGGTAGATTTATGAAACAACGTGACTTAATAAAGTATTTAGAAAAATTAGGCTTTAAATTTTATCGTCATGGTGGTAATCATGACATATACGTTAGGGGAAAAGACATTGAAAAAGTCCCTCGTCATAAGGAAATAAATGAAATATTGGCACGTGCAATATTACGTAAGTGGGACGAAAAGTAGAGGTGAATACGATGAAAATTGTTTATCCTGTTCGGTTTACATTTTTAAAGGATGAGAAAGATACGGTTCTTATAGAAGTGCCAGATTTGGATATTTTATCTGAAGGTTATGGTTTATCTAATGCTATTGATATGGCAAGAGATGCTATTGAACTTACTATGGTAACTTTGGAAGATAATAATATGCCTGTTCCAGTTGCTTCCGATGAGAAAGAGCTTTGTAAGATGGATGGAATGTTTTCATCTGAAGGATATACTATGTTATCTTTGGTAGATGCAGATTCAACAAACTATAGAAGAAAAGAATATAATTATGACATAGATTGTTATGTAAAATTACCTAAGTGGCTCGATTTTGAAGCTCGTTCTGCAGGAATTAATATTTCTTCTGTTTTGCAGGATGCACTTATCAGCAAATTAGGAATAGCTCAGTGATGAAGGAGAGAATGATTTGAGTATATTAAATGTAGAAAATATTTCTCATGGCTTTGGTGGCCGTACTATTTTTGAGGATGTTACTTTCCGTCTGTTAAAGGGCGAGCATGTTGCTCTTGTAGGTGCTAATGGTGAGGGCAAATCAACCTTTTTATCCATTATCACTGGTAAAATGACTCCTGACCAGGGCAAGGTTGAATGGGCTAAGCGTGTGAATGTCGGCTATCTTGACCAGCATGCTGTTTTAAAGCCTGGCATGACTATTCGTGAGGTTCTTCGTACTGCTTTTGATGAAATGTACAAGCTGGAAGCAGAAATGCAGGAATGCTATGATAAAATGGCTGATGAAAATGCTGATATAGATAAGCTGATGGCTGACGCTGGCGAAATTCAGGAAATTCTCGATGCCAATAGCTTTTATACCTTAGAGGCAAAGATTGAGGAGGTTTCCGGCGGTCTTGGTCTTCGTGGCATTGGTCTTGATAAGCAGGTAGATGAGCTTTCGGGCGGTCAGCGTACCAAGGTTTTACTTACTAAGCTTTTATTGCAGAATCCTGATATTTTAATTCTTGACGAGCCTACCAACTATCTTGATGTTGAGCATATTCAGTGGCTTACCACTTATTTGCAGGGCTATGAGAATGCGTTTATCCTTGTTTCTCATGATGTACCTTTCCTGAATGCCGTTACCAATGTTATTTACCATGTAGAAAATGCTTCTCTTACCCGTTATACCGGTTCTTATGAGAAGTTTGAGGAAATGCATGCCCTGAAGAAGCGTCAGGAGGATGCGGCTTATGAAAAACAGCAGGCTGAAATTGCCCGCGAAAAGGACTTTATTCAGCGTAACAAGGCTCGTGTAGCAACTCGTGGCATGGCTAATTCCCGTCAGAAAAAGCTGGACAAGATGGAAGTTTTGGAGAAGCGTGCAGAGAAGCCAAAGCCTCATTTTAATTTCCAGATGGACAGGACTCCAAGCCGTTTCGTAATTGAAGCAAAGCGTCTTATTCTTGGCTATGACAATCCTCTGACTAATCCTGTGGATATTCAGCTGGAGCGTGGCAAGAAGGTTGCTCTCCGCGGTGTCAATGGTCTTGGCAAAACTACGCTGTTAAAGACTCTTTTAGGTATGATTAAGCCTATTTCCGGCAGTATTGAGCTGGGCGAGTTTGTTACTCCTGGTTATTTTGAGCAGGAATCCACAAAGGGAAATGACAACACTGCTATTGAAGAAATTTGGCAGGAATATCCAGGCATGAGTCAGTTTGAGGTGCGTGCGGCACTGGCGGCCTGTGGTCTTACCAATGAGCATATTACCAGTAAAATGATGGTGCTTTCCGGTGGTGAGGCGGCTAAGGTTCGTCTTTGCAAAATCATGCAGAAGCCGGTAAACCTTCTGGTATTAGACGAGCCAACAAACCATCTTGACGTAGATGCCAAGGCAGAATTAAAACGTGCCTTAAAGGAATACAAGGGTACTGTTTTACTTGTTTCCCATGAACCGGAATTTTATGAGGACTGGGTAGACAGCATTTGGAATATTGAGGGCTGGACTACTAAGATTATTTAATAAAAATGACACTAAAAAAGGGGCTGTTAATTCAGTCCCTAATTTTTTTGCATATTAATAATAAACATCAGCAACTTCGATTTCAGGTCTGTGGTCAATGAGGTTCATGTCATGGGCCATGCTGTAGAAAAGCTTCAGACCTTCAAGATATTCATCAGTAAGGTTCCAGCGGATACGCTCTAAGTAAACGCTCACCTGATCGTAGGTAAAAGGCTTATCATCAAGAACGGATTTTATGATTTCGTCCTTCTTGGCATAACCATTCTGAATACCTCTGTAAATCCTGTCATAAAGCATTTTGGTTTCTTCATGGTGCTGTTTTACAAAATCACGATTTACTACCCACGTAGCGTAAACCATGCCTACGCCTGTCATTTTTTTCCATTCTCTGCCCAAATCGTAGTAGAAGTAATCGTACTTCTTGCGGTTGTGGTAGAGCCAAAGAGCATCATCGCCAATCAGCAGGGAAGCAGTAGCATCTGCTGGTACTGGATTTTCTGGAGAGATATGACGGACATAATAATTTGGTCTTGCGTCATAGCCATTTCTCAGAATTATCTTCAGAAGGCAGTGTGAAGTAGCAGATTTTGCAGTAAGAATGATTTTATCTTCGTTAATATCGTAAATTGGTTTGCGGGAAACAAGAATAATACTCTGTACCTCACTATCTGAACGTACACAGACATCAGGCAGGAGAAACAGCTTTTCACTGTTGCGTGCGTATACGATGGAAGAAACCTCTGCCGCATCGAGCCTGTGATTGATGAGGTCGTTATTAACTACCGCTGGTACGCCATTAGAAATCTTTAAGCCATCGGCAAAATTATCATGATGAAAACTGTATGTCAGGGGCAGTACATTTAAAAAATTAATATGTCCCAATCTTGGTGTGATCATTTCATTTGCTCCTTTTCTGGGAGTAGTTTAAAAACTTCGTGTCAGAATAATCTAATATCATTTCTATTATACACTATTTTTTAGAAAAATGGCATAGTTTTTAAGAAGGTATACAATATATTTGTTTTGACTAACAAAAAAAGACCTCCGCTAAAGGAGGCCTCAAATGCCTTAGTTTTTGCGGGATAAAAGACGAATGACCTTAGTACCTGTATTGGAAATGCGTCTGAGTGGAGCAATACGAGTCTTAGTGCTTGGCTTCATATCCTTTACAGTACCGAAATCACCACGCTTCAGCTGGGTAGTCTTTATTTTTTCAGGCTTAAAGAGCTTCTTTAATTCATTGAAATAGCGTTCTGGAGTAGCATTTTCCTGACACAGATAAAGGTCAGCAGCTACATAATCAAGCTGGCTGTAAGCATGAACAACGATACTTCCTTCTGGGAAAAAGATGCAGACGGAAAGATGGTCTTCATCAAACTTGTGTGCTGTGCAATCGGAGATTTCAAAATTGATATCCTTCACTAAATCAGTCAGCTTTTGGCAGAGCTGATCTAAATTCTCAAAACGATTGTCTTTGCACTTATACATATCTATGGCAATCTGACGAGCAGTAGTTTTCATTATCAAGTCCTCCAAAACAAGTTCATCCTAACGTTTTTCATATACTAGCCTTATTATACGTGATTTTTTCTATAAAGTAAATACGTTTTACTTAGTTTTATGTTATTTTTTAGCAGAATTATCAGAAGAATGGTTATTTGGTCGTAATTGTAGCCAGATAAATGCTATCAGAGCTATTGTAAAGCCTATCAGTGCCGTTACCTGTGCAGATTTAAACATATCGAAAATCAGATTGTTGTAATCACCGCGGAAATTTTCTAAGAAGAAGCGGGCGGCAGAATAAAGCATTACATAGAGAGCAAAGCACTGACCTTTGATATGCTGACGGCAACGGAAAATAAGAAGGAGAGCAAAAATCACCATGTCGAGCTGACCTTCCCAAACCTCTGCTGGCCAAAGAGGTTGTGCTCCGTAGGTATGATAAGCCAAGGTAGTGCTAGGATAAATGATACCAAAGTTTCCGCCAGTAGGGGCACCAAAGGCATCGCCATTTAAAAGGTTGGCACACCGCCCCAAAGCCTGTCCAAGAATAATAGCAGGGGCACAGATATCCATCATAGCTATCACATCAATATTGTTTTTTTTGCAGTAAATTATACCAGTAATTACGCCGAGGGTAACACCGCCCTGAATAGCCATACCGCCCTGCCATACATTAAATATTTCTGTAAGATGGTTCTGATAATAGCTCCAGTCGAAAAAAAACACATCCCAGAGACGAGCACCCAAAAGTCCGGCAAAACCGCAGTAAATTCCCATATCAGGAATATGCTCATGCCAGCCTCGTCCGTCCTGTTTGGCAAAATAGTAGGCAACACCGGTAGCAAGTATGATACTAAGGCTTAAAACAAGGCCATAGACCCTGATGGGAAAATCTCCTATATAAAATAAATATTGATGCAAGGGAATAACCTCCAAAATAAAGTTTTTCTGTGGATTATATTGTACTAATACTATTATAATGTATAATAGTATTAAGTCAAGATTGTAATGAGCATAAATATTAAAGAATGGCTTCTATGGACAAGTATTGATTGATTTTTTCCATGAAGTAGGCTATAATGAGTATAATAATCCCTTGTTTCTATGCTGGAAATACTATAACGACTAAGAGATGTCCCCTACTTCTATAAGTGGCGGGTACCTTATTCTATAAACACGGTGGAGCATATATCCATCGTCGTTGAAACGCTGTCATAGGAAGAAAATGCTTGTTGCATTTTCATGATTGAGGGCGTTATAATGTTTAAGAGGGTGTAAAAAATGCAAAAGATAGATGAATTGGATAAAATTAAAGAATTGGTTAATTGTATAGTAGAAAAAATACATCCATTGAAGGTATATCTGTTTGGTTCGTTTGCTGAGGGAAAAAATACAGCAAACAGTGATTATGATTTTTATGTTGTAATATCTGATGATGTTAATACGAACACAAATACATTAATGGTCGAGGCTCAAAAGTCCATGCGCCATAGAAAAAATCGTTCTGTAGACGTAATTGTCAATACAGTAAAGACTTTTGATGACAGAAAGGATAAAATGTTCACGCTGGAAAGAGAAGTATTTGGTAAAGGAGTATTGATTTATGCAAATGCGTGAAGTCAGGATATGGCTGGAATATTCTGAGAAGAATATAAATGCTGCGAAAGATTTATTTTATGGAAATCGCCATCCAAAACCGTATGAAATTATATGTTTTCTATCACAACAGGCAGCAGAAATGGCTGTAAAAGCAGTTCTGATTCAGAATGGTGTAGATGTAGAATTGACAGAAAAAACACATGATATAGGTCGTTTGCTGGATTCATTATCACTATATGTGGATGATATTGGTGATGAATTATATGATTCTGCAGATGAACTGTTTCCATATAGCGTAGTAACACGCTACCCTACTAAAATATATGACATTCAAGAGAATGAAACGGTTTTAGCCATAAAAAACTCTGAAAAACTTTGTGAATGGTCATTGAATATAATAGAAAATGACAGTATGAATTATAAAAAGATTTATCCACAGTATGATGATGTATTACCATATTTGGCAGGATGGAGAGATTCATCTATAGTCGAAGATAAAATGCCATCTATTTCAAGAAAATATGAAAATCACATATTGAAATTAACAGTGGATTTTAAGGATCAAGAATTAAGAAGTATGGAAAATAGAAAAAAGAAAAGATATACATTATATTTGGATGGTGAGAAAATTACACAACATAATAGCCTTGATAAAATTAAAAATATTATAAGTAAATATGAATGAGTTAGGTAGGGGTAGTTAATATGAATATAGAGCTTAATAAAGCAGTTGTTCATTTCAAGGTGAAATTTCCAGAGACTAGGATTGTGAAAGGAATCCTGTCAGACCTTTTTCCAGAAGAAGGACCAGAAATAAATCTGTTGACAATTGTATATGGAAGTGGATATGTAAATAAGCTGGTTTCTATGTCACAGTGTACCAAAAAGAATATTGAAGCAGCGGTCATAGCCATTACTAAAGAAACTTTTCTTGCGGAGGCTCCAGTAAAAGAGGCTTTGACTATGTGGCTAAAGGCTTATCATGAGCTGGAGGAGAAAAAGCAGGAACAGCCAATACCAAAAACAGTTCAGCCAAATCCAGATGAGGCAGTAAAATGGCTACGGAAAGCAGCTGAATTAG
>CALZDE010000118.1 GCA_945637225.1 uncultured Selenomonadaceae bacterium | reverse complement strand
CCATCACTTCACACCATTTCTTAAAAATCAAACATAATTTTATAATATTTTATAATATAATATTAACTGTTATTCAACCCTCCTCTAAAAATTTTACATAATCAAAATCATTGACAAAATCAATACTATATATATTCTACCAAAAAATCATGTTACATGCAACTATTTTACAAACAAATAACGGATTTATGGTAAAATTTTAGACATAAAAAAAAGTCCTGTTTAAGAAATTAATTTTACATTTTCTCTCACAGGATATCTATTTTAAATATACGCTATTCTGATTTTTTGCAAAAAAAATGGAGCTGATAACCAGATTTGAACTGGTGACCTCATCCTTACCAAGGATGCGCTCTACCAACTGAGCTATATCAGCACACAACGATAATTATTATAGCACTATGATTTATAAATGTCAAGCACTTTTTTAAAAAATTAATAAATAATTTTTACATCCTTTTTCAATGTGCAAAAACACAGCCATAGCCGAATACAGCTACGACCAAACACATATTCTAATATAAAAGCAAAGAAACAAACAAAAACTATCAGCTAAAAAGAATTATCGTCCTGCCCTCGGAAAGATTGCCATAGAAGGATACACCAGGCTGTCTGCGAACAGGATTAATCTGACCCAGACCTTCACTGCGGAAGAAATCAACAACAACATTCATAACAAAACTGCAAACCATAACAGCGATAAAAGCTAAGATAATAGTACCTAATAACTCAAACACGCTAATCACCTCATAATCTATATCAAAAAACTTGTATTCATAATAAAATTTACTGCTCAATTAAGCTACGCAATATTATACTACAAAAAACATCAATGTCAAGTTTTTACATAAAGAGCATTATCTTTTAAATTTTCTGACACTTTAATTTTCACACTAGCCTAAAAGCTGTTTTGATAATTCTATTAAATGCGTATCCTTACTGCTGTTTTGCCAAATCACCTCGCCATTCTTGCCCCTCATATTGAGAAGCCCCCTCATGTCCAGCTGACGGCGAAGCTGACGGGCAGTACCCTCCGCCCCATCAAAAATTGCTACCTCCTCGCCCAAAAGCTCCTGAATAACAGGACGGACAAAAGGATAATGTGTACATCCCAAAACACCGCAATCTATCTTCTTATCGCCCAAAGCAGAAAAATGTTTTTGTAAAAACTCTCTTAATGCAGGCGAATCAAGCTCCCCACGCTCTACAAATTCAGGAAGACCAGGAAGTGGCATACTGATAATTTCCGCCTTGTCCTCATAGGATTCCATCAGCTTTTTAAATTTCTTTTCCCTTAAAGTGGTACTGGTAGCCAGAACGAGTACTCTGCCACCGATTTTATGTAGAACTGCCGGCTTTAATGCCGGTTCAATAGCGATAATAGGAAGCCATGGATATTTTTCACGTAGAATAGCACCTGCAGCACTGCTGGCAGTATTACAGGCAATTACCACAGCCTTTACCCTCTGCCTCAGAAGATTATTCACTACATTTGCCGTGAGCTGGCGAATTTCTGCCAATGATTTATCTCCATATGGAGCATGCGCAGAATCACCAAAAAATATACAATTTTCCTGTGGAAGCACCTGACGAATCTTCTGCAAAACGCTGATACCGCCCAGCCCAGAATCCATTACACCCACAGGCATATCTGCTTGTAATTCATACACTTCTACTAAATCTTCCATTAAGATAACCTTCTATCCGAACAAAATTTATGTTATAATATATTATAACACATTCTAAAAAAAAATACATTTTGTATTTTCTTGAAAATTTGCTCGTTGAAAGGTGGTACATCATGACCTTTACTGGAAAGACAAAAAATCTCGGCGTTATCGGCTACCCTATTGCCCACTCCTTTTCCCCAGCTATGCACAATGCAGCCCTGTCTGCCGCTGGATTGGATTATGCTTATATAGCAATGCCAGCAGCTCAGGAAGAACTGGAAAATGCTGTCAAGGGAATTAAGGCTCTCAATTTTCGTGGTATAAATGTCACCATTCCTCACAAGCAGGCTATTATGGAATACCTTGATGAAATAAATGAGGATGCTAAGATCATCGGTGCCGTAAATACAGTAGTCAATGATAATGGTCGTCTGACAGGCTACAATACTGATGTTATAGGCTTTATTGATGCCCTGAAAAATGCTGGCTTTGAACCTGCTGGCAAAAATGCCGTTATGCTTGGCGCTGGTGGTGCCGCCAGAGCCGTAGTATGGGGACTTATAAAAGAAAATATCAAAACCCTCTCCATCGGTGTCAGAAATGTTGCTAAGGTACAGCCTTTGGTAGAATATTTCAAGGACTATATCAGCATTCAGCTTTTCGACTGGAAGGACCCTGCCTTTAATACTGCCTTAAAAGAGGCTGACCTTCTCATCAATACCACACCACTTGGCATGACGCCAAATATAGAGGCTATGCCACCTGTTGCCTGGGACTGTGTATCTTCAGATACCTTTGTCTACGATATTATTTACACACCTGCCGAAACCCTGTTTTTGAAAACCGCTAAGGAAAAGGGCTGTAAAATCTTAAATGGCATGGGCATGCTGGCAGGACAGGGAGCAGAAGCCTTCCGTCTCTGGACTGGTGTAAATCCTGACCTCAAAATAATGGAAGACGAACTGGGAAAGCTGGTGCTATGATGAAGCTTTCTAATGTACGGGATAATTTTTATTTGGCAGATAATGATTTTGTCAATAATAATGAAATCCTCACAGATAAAAGTAAACTCCGCATGCAAAAATCCAAGGCAGACAATACCCTGAAGTCATACGCTGCTGACTGGAATGACTTTGCTGACTGGTGCGAGTTAAAAAAAGTATCACCTTTGCCATGCCTGCCTGAAACCATCGTCAATTACATCAATGATTTAGCGGATGATGCCAAAGCTAATACAGTTGCCAGAAGAATTACCGCTATTTCTGAAAATCATATTGCCGCAGGCTATAGCAGTACCAATCCAGCCAAAGATGGTCTTGTAAGAAATGCTATGCGCGCTATCCGCAGGGAAAAGGGTACCTTTCAAAAGGGCAAAGCACCTATTCTCATGGAAACCATCGAGCTTTTGGCAGAATGCTTTGAAGGGAACGGTCTCCGCACCTTAAGAGACAAGGCGGTTATACTTTTAGGCTTTGCAGGAGCGTTTCGCCGCAGTGAGCTGGTAGCTGTAAAGGTCGAAGACATTTCCTTTGTACCTCAGGGCATGGTAATCTTCATACCTCAATCCAAAGGCGACCAGCTGGGACATGGCAGTCAGATAGCTATTCCCTATGCACCAGACCCAAAATGCTGTGCAGTAGTAGCTGTAAAGCAGTGGATACAGGCAGCAGGACTTTACTCCGGCCCCCTGTTCCATCCCTTCAAAAGAAACGGTGAAATAAGAGACTGTCAGTTATCAGATAAATCCGTTGCCTTAATTGTCAAGAAATACGTAGCAAGATTGGGACTTAATGCGGCAGAATTTGCAGGACATAGCCTGAGACGCGGTTTTGCTACCAGTGCCGCTCAGCATGATTTGGACACTCTGAGCATTATGCGCCAGACACGTCATAAATCTGAAAAAATGGTTCACCGCTACATCGAGCAGGGTAATCTCTTTAAGCAGAATCCGCTTGGCAAGATGTTTAACAAAAACTCGCATAATTTCTAAATCAAATTTTCAAAAACTTTTCATAAGAAAGGAAGTTTTCATGAAGAAATTCAAATTCAAGCTTCTGATGATAATCGGCGTACTGCTGATTGTCGCTGGCGGTTTTGGCTGGGGCTACACCTATATGCTTGACCATAGAAGTGCCGCTAGTCTCTCCGCTTACTGCAATATAGATTTCCAGACAGATGTTGACGAGGAAGGAAGAATTTCCACTGCTACCCTGACTATGGTTGACTACCGCTACAATGGTGCAGAGCTGAAAAAAAATATCGAGCTTATCTGCGATGGTGAGACCTTTATTATTGAGGGTGTAACAAAGCAAAGCCCTCCTACATATTCCTTTATCTTTTACAACGAAAGAACGTCCTTCAAAAATACAAATAAATTCTTCGCTGAATTTCCTATAGAAACCTTCAAGGCTATTAAAAATGCCAGTGAGGTACGCGTGCGCATGGTCTACGATAATGGAGATGTAATCGACCTGCCTTTAGACGACCACGACCTCGGCTACTGGAAGGAACATTTGCAGGATAAGGTTCAGCCCGAAAAGGAACATTCCAAGAAACAGGAACGCTCCACTAGCAGTAACAACAGCAAAAACAAAAAATAATTTTTACCTGCAGGAAGCTGACTAACCATCGGTTTCCTGTTTTTTAGTCCGCCAATTTTAAGATATTGCTTCTAAACTGAATTGCCTCTGCCATGTGCTTCACGTCTATAATATCCGATTTATCTAAATCAGCAATAGTCTGTGCTACCTTAATAATTCTGTCATAGGAACGTGCTGACATTCCCTGTTCCTTAAATGCCCTTTCCATCATATTTTGAGCAGGTTTGGTAATTCTGCACATCTCTTTCAAAACAGCATGGCTCATCTGAGCATTGCAGACAATATTTTTCTCCCTGAAACGGCTTAACTGTCGTTTTCTCGCTTCCTCTACCCTCTTTCTTATCTCTGCTGATGATTCTTCTTTCCTGCTTTCATTCAATTCCTTATATGTCACTCTAGGCACTTGAAGGTGAATATCTATTCTATCTAAAAGCGGTCCAGATATTCTCCTCGTATATCTTTTTATTTCCGTAAAAGAACAATTACAGTGCTTTTCCTTATCCCCATAAAATCCACAGGGACATGGATTTAAAGCCGCAATAAGCATAAACCTTGACGGATAGGTAAGAGAAGCATTTACTCTGGAAATAGTCAGGCTCCCGTCTTCTATCGGCTGACGCAATACCTCTAACGACTGTTTGCTGAACTCAGGAAGTTCATCAAGAAAAAGCACACCATTATGACTTAAAGTAACCTCGCCAGGCCGCGGGATAACGCCGCCCCCGACCATAGCACTTGATGAAATAGTATGATGTGGTGCCCTGAATGGTCTTACAGTAATCAAACCACTGTTATTCTTAAGCATTCCAGCTATACTGTAAATCTTCGTTACCTCCAATGCTTCCTTTGGCTCCATCTGTGGAAGTATAGAACTCATACGCCTTGCCAGCATCGTCTTGCCTGCACCGGGAGAACCAACCATCAAAAGATTATGACCGCCAGCCGCGGCTATTTCAAAGGCACGTTTTGCCAAAAACTGTCCCTGTACATCCGCAAAATCTTCTTCTATCTCCTCCAAATGTACCTCATCAGTCTTTTCTGCCGGCCTCAGCTCCTTCCTTCCACTTAGATATTCCACCAGTTCAGCTACATTGGCAACACTATATACCTTTAAATCATCAACCAATAAAGCCTCGTTGACATTGGCAGGAGAAACAAAAATTCCTTCAAAGCCAGCTTCCTTCGCCTTAATTGCCATAGGAAGTACGCCTGATATACTTCTGCATTCCCCTGCTAAAGAAAGTTCTGCCGCAAAAACATATTTCTCCATTTCATCTCCCTGCAAGACCTTGTAAGCCTTTAAGAGAGCAACTGCAATGGGAAGATCAAGTCCTGCACTGTCCTTTCTTATAGCCGCTGGTGCAAGATTTACTGTTACCTTTTCCGCATTTAATTTTATTCCCGAATTTTTAATTCCCGTCCGTACTCTTTCCTTTGCCTCCTTCACCGCCGCATCGGGAAGTCCTACCATATCAAAGCAGGGGAGGCCGGGACTGCAATCAATCTCCACGTTGATAATAATCCCCTCCACGCCCATAGTGGTCGCTCCGTAAGCTCTTGCAAACATGTACTTTCCCTCCCGAAAACAGCATTAATCCTGTTCTCAGTATACCATCCCCCCATATCAGTGTAAAATTCCATATACGAAAAATCCATAATGAAAAACTCTGCATTTTACAAATATGACAGAATAACTCTTTTTTACTTAGAAATACAAGTTTTTTCGCTAATTATCGCAATTTAATGCCCCATCTAAAAATTTTTTCACTTGACAAACTACCTATTTTCTACCTAAAATATATATAGCAATATTTCTTAATTTATGATTTTGGAATTTATTACGAAAGGTGTTTTTTAATATGGAAATTACTCAGGAAAAAATCATGCAGATTGGTTTCAGCATTATGCAGGACCCAGAACTTATGATGAAGCTGGCTCAGGCTGAGAGTGCCCGTGCTGCTTTTGACCTCATCGCCGACAAGCTGGAAGGGCTCACCTTTGAGGAGTTCGCTGCTACTGTTGCTTCTCTTGCTCCAATGATTCCTCAGGTTTCTGATGAAGAATTAGCTGCTATGCCAAATGGTCCTCTTTTCATTAAGATTAAGAAATGGATTCAGGATTTACCTGTAGCATAATATCATTAGTACCATATATAACGACTAAGAGATGTCCCCCACTTCTATAAGTGGCGGGTATGATTGAGGGCGTTATAAAATCAAATACAGTTTATTTTCATAAACATTTTACTG
>CALZDE010000117.1 GCA_945637225.1 uncultured Selenomonadaceae bacterium | reverse complement strand
AGTAGGAATGAAACAGAAAAGTTTATATCTTTTTATAAGTTTTCAGTAACGGTGTGACAATATGCTTAAGGACTTAAATTATTATATGAATTTGCCTTATAGTATGATTATAGAACATGATCCATCAGGTGGTTTTATAGCATATATTCCAGAATTGGAAGGTTGTATAACTCAGGCTGAAAGTAAAGAAGAAATTATCGGTATGCTGGAGGATGCAAAAAGAAATTGGCTTGAAACATCTTTAGAAGAAGGGTTTTATATACCGGAACCAGCTGTTGAAGATAATAATGAAGCGTTTAAATTAACACTTCCTAAAAGTCTGAAAAGAAGACTGTCTTTGACTGCAAAGGAAGAAGGTGTGAGCATAGAGCAAATGCTTCTTTACATAATCATGGATGGTTTAAAGATTAAGGCTACCGTATAACGACTAAGAGATGTCCCCCACTTCTATAAGTGGCGGGTACCTTATTCTATAAACACGGTGGAGCATATCTCCATCGTCGTTGAAACGCTGTCATAGGAAGAAAATGCTTGTTGCATTTTCATGATTGAGGGCGTTATAAAAAACAAGAAAACAAAAAAATATTAATTACATAGATTTGGAAGGTGATTAAAATGGCAGAGAATAAGAATTTAGCAGTAGAAATAACAGATGATGAGCTTGATGACGTAACAGGTGGTGTTCAGTATACAGGATATGGTTCTTCTCAGAATCCTAGTGCGGCTATGGGCTATAGGGCTGCAAAGCTTGATGCGATGCGTCAGGCTGGTGGCGGTGGTAAAGTTGTAGCTCAGGGACGCTTGGAGGATGGTACCTATTTCACTACTGTTGAGAGGTTTGTGGGCAGTGCTATGGACTCTATGAATAATGCGGTTGGCGGTTCTGGTATCAATAGTTCAGCTACAAAATCAGCTATGGAATGACCGCCCGCTAATGTGAGGTAGTTTTATTTATGTTTTATCGAAAAAAGCAGGAAAATCATTGGCAGAGCATATCTGACCTTATGACTGGCCTGATGGTAATATTTCTTTTTGTCTGTCTTGGTTTTCTTTATCAGCTGAATCAGGTAAGGCAGAAGTACAATATGGAAAGACAAGCGATTTATGAGGAATTAAATCAGGAATTTAAGCCAGAGGAAATTGCTAAATGGGGAGCACAGATTGACGATAAAACACTTTCTGTCACCTTCATTGAGCCGGCTATTTTTTTCAAGGCTAATTCATCAAATGTCAATCCTAAATTTAAGGATGTTTTGGATGAGTTTTTTCCAAGGTACATAAAGGTGTTGCAGAAGCACAGTGACAGTATTTTGGAGGTACGTATTGAAGGAAATGCTTCCCGTGAGTGGAATGGCGACCCTAATTCCGCAGAAGCCTATTATTACAATATGAAGCTTTCACAGGATAGAGCCTTTAATGTGCTTCAGTATGTCTATGCTATGCCTTCGGTATCGTCGGAAAGGGAATGGCTTCAGGAAAAGCTGAGAGCCAATGGTGCTTCCTACAGTAAGGCCAACGAAAATGATGCCGCTTCACGCTGTGTCGAGATAAGTATCCGAAGAAATGCAGAAAAAGAGCTTGAAAGCTTAGTTCCATACCATTAATTTTTACAAACGAAAAAGCCCTCAGAAATTTTCTGAAGGCTTCTTTTTATTGATTATGTTGAGGAGTTTAATTTACTAAATTAAGAGAACAGAGGCTTCAATGCTTCTGCCAGCTCGTCCTTAACAGCCTGTGCCTCTGCCAAGTCCTTACCCTTAGTGGTGAAGTAAGTCTTAATCTTTGGCTCAGTACCAGATGGGCGAACAATAGCGGTGAAACCGCCCTCTAATTCATAACGGAGTACGTTTGCTGCTGGGAGACCAGTCTCCTCAGGCTTCTTGTAGTCAACAGCTTCAACAACCTTGTACTTGCCGATAGCAGCAGGTGGGTTCTTGCGCAGCTCAACCATGATGCCAGCCATCTTGTCCATGCCAGTCAGGCCTGGGAACTCGAAGCTGTCAATCTTGTTGAGGTAACGGCCATACTCGTTGTAGATTTCCTCTAAACGCTGTTTGATGGAGGAGCCGTTCGCACGATAGTAAGCAGCCATCTCGCAGATCAGCATGGAAGCTACAACAGCATCCTTATCACGTACATAAGGACCAGCTAAGTAACCATAGCTTTCCTCAAAGCCGAAGATGAAACGCTCAACCTGACCAGCATTTTCAAGGCCGAGAATCTGGTCGCCAATCCACTTGAAGCCGGTGAGTACACTGCGGAGCTCAACGCCATAATGCTTTGCAACTGCATCAGCAAGAGGAGTGGAAACGAGGGACTTAACAGCTACTGGATCCTTTGGCATGGTGCCCTTTTCGATACGGCCAGCACAGATATAGTCTAAGAGCAGAACGCCCATTTCATTACCGGAAACAAGCTCATAGGAGCCGTCTGGGCACTTCATAGCAATGCCTACACGGTCAGCATCAGGATCGGTAGCAAGCATGAGGTCAGCACCGATTTCAGTAGCCAGCTTCAGACCGGATTCAAGAGCAGCATAAATCTCTGGGTTTGGATAGCTGCAGGTGGTGAAGTAGCCGTTTGGATATTCCTGCTCTGGAACGATGGTAATATCGGAAATGCCGATATCCTTCAGAACCTGAGTAACAGGAGTCAGGCCGGAACCGTTCAGTGGGCTGTAAACCAGCTTCAGGCCAGCAGTCTTAGCGAGGCCTGGACGTACCTGGCATGCTTCGATAGCATCATAGAAAGCACGCTTGCAGTCATCGCCAACGAACTTGATAAGACCATCTTCAACGCCCTGTGCGAAGGAGATGAACTTTGCACCAGTCAGAACGTCAATCTTCTGGATTTCATTATATACTACATCAGCAGCCTGGTCTGGCATCTGACAGCCGTCTGGACCATAAGCCTTGTAGCCGTTATACTTTGCAGGGTTATGGGAAGCAGTTACCATGATACCTGCGTTGCAGTTGTAGAAACGGGTTGCGAAGGAAAGTGCAGGAACTGGCATTGCGGCATCATAGATACGTACATTAATGCCGTTTGCAGCTAATACGCCTGCAGCAGCCTTGGAGAAAACATCACTCTTTAAGCGGGTATCATAGCTGATAGCTACGGTCTGATTGCCACCCTGAGTCTTTACCCAGTTAGCGAGACCCTGAGTAGCCTGACGTACAACATAAATGTTCATGCGGTTGGTACCAGCGCCAAGTACACCACGGAGACCAGCGGTACCGAAAGCTAAGGAAATAGCAAAACGGTCTTTAATTTCCTCATCGTTACCCTGTACACGTGCTAATTCAGGATAAAGGTCGCAGTCCTCTAAGTCGAACTCCAGCCAGCGCTTGTAAGCTTCATTATACATATAAATTTCCCTCCATAAACAATAAATTTCCCTTAAAAACTCTCTATCCTATTATTATAGCACAATAGGAATAAAAAGTCACTGAATTTTTAAACAATTTTGAAAATTATTTTTATTTACAGCCAAATTATTACTTTACAGTCTTGCTGATAAGTGCCATGAATACCAAATCAGTATCAGCAGATGGATTTTCAATGCTGTGGCCCTCTCCGTCAGGACAGAAGGAGGTTTCACCTGGCTTCATAGTCAGCATGCCACGCTTATTGTCATCATAGAGTGCTTCACCGCTGAGAATGTAGTAGGTCTCGGTATTGCCGTGATGTTCATGGTAGCCGATAGAGCATCCTGGTGGAATGGTTACCTGAGCATACATATCATTAGCACCTAATTCAGCAGCACCCAAAATATGCTTAATGGTGATTTCGCCCTTGCCGTTAGCCTTGTTTTTTGCTTTTACTTCGTTACTTGCAATAATTGACATAGAAAATCTCTCCCTTTTATGGTATTATGTTATTAGTAATGTTACAATATTATGGGGCGTATATCCCGTAAGTTCCATTTACTATATATGTTCGCTAAAGGATGGAAATTTCCTTTATTATTTTGAAAATATTTTTTGGAGGTTGAATAACATATTTATGATTTATTTACTGAAATTCGGTGCCAGCTTTGTATTGCCACCGGGAATATTTTTCCTTTTGGCATGGGCACTGTCTGTATATATCTACAAGAAAGGGCTGAAGTCGGCTTCCCTGTTTTTGACTGGCATTACCTTTGTGTTTTACTTCCTTTCAACAGGACTTGTAGCAGGCTGGCTGATGAGCAATTTGGAAAGTATACATGACCAGCCTTCTGATCCAAGAGGCGATGTGATTGTAATGCTGGGGGGCGGTGCTACCTCTGATACACCGAATTTAGGTGAAACAGGAAACATTACCAGCAGTCCTGCCAGCAGGCTTCTCATGACTTGTGAGCTTTATCACAGGCTTCACGTGCCGATAGTGCTTTCGGGCGGACAGGTATATGAGGACAGTGGCAAGGAAGCTGTTATTGCCCGTCGTGAGCTTATTCGTCTAGGGGTAAAGGATGAAGATATTTTTACTGAGCCTGACAGCCTGAATACACGTCAGAATGCCGTCAATACGACAAAAATTCTTTCCGAAAAGGGCTGGAAAGAGCCTGTTCTGGTTACTTCTGCCTTTCATATGGAGCGGTCTGTACTGAATTTTAAGAAGGAAGGTATAGATGTGACACCGTGTCCTGCTGATTATATGGCAAACAGGAAGCAGGTTTTTCATTATAATAAGCTTATGCCACAGGCTGACTCGTTATACATAAGCAATTTGGTTCTTAGAGAAAAGCTCCGTACCTTTGTTACAAGGTATTTGGAATAATGACAGAGATTTTTAAGTGAGATGTGAGGTAATTTTATGGCGGTAGATGAAAAGGAAAGCTGGCTTCAGATGGGTGAAAGCTGCTGTAATACAGGAGAATTTCATAAAATGCGTGCCTGTGGACAGCAGGTGCTTGATTTGGCAGAGGATGACCCTGACGGCATGGCTATGATAGCGGAAAGTTCCTTGTATTTAGCGGCTGGCGGTGATGAGGAAAGTCTGGAAATTGCCAAAGAATACATTGATAAATTACAGGAAAAGGCTCCTGATAATCTTCGTGGCATGCTGGCAATGGCGGAAATGTACTGGTCGGAATTTCAGATTGATAAGGCTCTGTCAGCGTTCAAGAAATTTTTGCGCAAAGTGGAAAAGGCAAATGACGATAAATTTAAGGGTATTTTTGAACGTGGATTAAGCTTCTATGCTGATGTATGCGTGCTGGCTGGTGAAGCTGAGGAGGCTTCAAGGGCTGCGTTTAGAGCCAGTGAGATGGCAGACACTTTAGATAAAAAAGCGGTATTTTACAGCAAAGGACTTTTTCTTTCTAATTACCGTGTCATGGTAGCGGATAAACGGCTTCGTCTGCATCAGGATTTTAATCAGCTGATAGGCGTGCAGATGACCTTTCCGCACAAGGTAGAGAAGCGAAGTGCCAAACATAGTCTCCGCATTGGCTATATTTCACCTGATTTCCGTCAGCATGCGGCCTCTTATTTCTTTGCACCGTTTTTTAAGTATGCCAACAGAACTGATTTCAAGCTGTATGCATATCATACCGGCAAGAGTGATGTTGTGACAAAGGCGTTTAAGAAGATAGTGGAAAACTGGCGCGACATGGAAGGCAAGACACCTCAGCAGATTGCCCGCAAGATTTTTGATGATAAGATAGATATACTGGTTGATTTGTCAGGTCACAGCCAAAACAGCTGTCTGTCAGTGATGGCATATAAGCCGGCTCCTGTGCAGATTTCAGCAATTGGCTATATTAATACTACTGGCGTGGAGGCAATAGATTATTTTCTTTCGGATGAGGTGTGTCTGCCAGCTACAGATAACGGAAGATTCTTTTCAGAAGCTACATTAAGGCTTCCACATTGTCATCTCTGCTATGCGCCTGAACTGATGCGTGACACCAAGATGAATATTCAGGACGCACCATTCAAGAAAAATGGCTATATTACCTTTGGCTCCTTTAATAATTTTTTGAAGGTAACAGAGGATGTGCTTTTGTGCTGGCGTAATATATTGGAAAAGGTACCTAATTCCAAGCTCGTGATTAAAGCTAAGATTTGCAGTGTTCCGTCGGGCAGGGAAATTGTTTTAAAGAGATGCCGTCAGGTGGCTATTGATATAAGCAGGGTGGAGCTTCGCCCATACAGTCCTGATTATCTCCAGCAGTACAATGATATAGATATTTCTCTTGATACGTGGCCGTATACTGGCGGTACGACTGTCTGTGATTCTATTTACATGGGTGTGCCTGTCATAGCAAGGCTGGGACGGACTCATGGCTCACGTTACAGTGCAACTATACTGGTGGCGGCTGGCTTAAAGGATTTTGTGGCTGTCAATGACATGGATTATGTGGCAAAAGCGGTACAGCTAGCTATAAATAAGGAATTGTTAAATCTGCTTCATCATGATCTGCCTTCTGCTGTGAGACAGTCAAGGCTGATGAATGGCAAGGCATATATGGAAGATTTAGAAGAAGCATATAGAGGGATTTGGGCTAAGTATTGCCGGCAGGGCGAATAGCAGTTTTAT
>CALZDE010000116.1 GCA_945637225.1 uncultured Selenomonadaceae bacterium | reverse complement strand
AGTAGGAATGAAACAGAAAAGTTTATATCTTTTTATAAGTTTTCAGTAACGGTTTTCATGGATTATATAGATATAGCACAGTGCTTTGGCATTGTTAGGAGACGTGCGCAGTCACTTATCGTGGAGGCATGTTCTGATTTGGATTTGACATATTCTGAGTTTGTACTTCTTCTGAAGCTTTACGACAATGAGAATTGCAGTCAAGATGATATGGCAAACTTCCTCTTTTTAGATAAGGCTGTAGTGACGAGAGTCATTAAGTCTCTTGAGGAGAAGGGTCTGATTTATCGTGAGACAGATAATGAGGACAGACGTTTGAAGCGACTGTTTTTAACTTCAGAGGGCAAGGAAATTGAGGATTATATCAAGGGGATTATTACCCAGCTGATAAGCTATATGGCTCGTGGCATGGATCCTGAAAAGGTAAATATTATGGTTGCTGGTTTTATAGAGCTTTCTGAAAAGCTGAGTAAGGCAGATTTTGAGGAAATTTATGGTTATAGGGAGGGACTAACCTTTGCAAAATAAATTGCTGGTAATACTTTGTGTACTGGCACTTACCATAAATCTCACCGGCTGTGGTGCAGATAAGGTGGAAGAATCAAAAGCTGCTCTTGTTAAGACTCAAAAGGTAAGTTTGGGAGTTGAGACTGAAAGTGGTACCTATTCCGGTTCTGTCCGAGGACGCTATGAAACCAATATGGCATTTCAGGTAGGTGGCAGGATTATCAGCCGCAATGTACAGTTAGGAGATAGGGTAAATCCTGGCGATGTACTGATGGTAATTGATGCTAAGGATGCCGTTCAGAAGTCAAATCAGGGTGATGCACAGGTGGCTGCAGCAAGGGCTCAGCTTAATCTGGCACAGACTAATTTAAACCGTTATCGTGAGCTGTATAATCAGCAGGCAGTAGCGGCAAGTGTACTGGACCAGTATCAGACAACCTATGATTCAGCATTGGCTTCCTATGAAAATGCAGTAGCTCAGGCTGCTCAAGGGCATAATGCGCTCGGTTATACCAATCTTGTATCTGAGGCTGGCGGTGTGATTTCATCTATCAGTGCAGAATCAGGGCAGGTAGTAGCTGCAGGTCAGTCAGTGCTGACTCTGATTCAGACTAATGAGCTGGAAGTTGAAATAAATGTTCCAGAAAATCATTTAGCTGATGTAGCCGTAGGAAAGACAGTAGATGTGAGCCTTTGGGCTTTGAAGGACAGCAAGAAAAAGGAAGCTCAGATTGCAGGTGTTATTCGTGAGATAGCACCTATGGCGGATACTGTTTCACGTACATATAAGGTGAGAGTTTCTATTCCAGAGCCACCTTCTGCTATGCAGCTGGGTATGACAGCCAGTGTAACTATTTCTCAGAAAAAGTCAGATGGTGCTGATATAACGATTCTTCCTATGTCTGCTATTTATCAGACTGATGATAAACCACAGGTATGGGTGGTTGACAAGGAAAGCATGACTCTTTATCTGAAGCCTGTTACTATGGATATGGCAGAAAATAATAAGGTAAAGGTAACTGGTCTTGCTGATGGTGACATAGTAGTGACTGCTGGTGTACATAAGGTAATGGAGGGCCAGAAGGTTCGTCTGTCGGAGGATGATGGGAAATGAAAAATCTGACAGAGGTATCCTTAAAAAATAAGGTAATTGTCTGGTATTTCATCATTATGTCGGTGGTTATGGGAATCTTCTCTTATATCAGTCTGGGGCGCATGGAGGACCCAACCTTCACAATACCGCAGATGGTAATCACTGCCGCATGGCCGGGGGCTACCGCCCAGCAGATGGAGGAACAGGTCACAGACAAGCTGGAATCGAAGGTCCGTGATATTCCCGGTATAGATTATGTCAAAAGCTCTACTAGAGCAGGTACATCTATTATCTATGTAAATCTTCGTCAGGATGTAGACCGTAGTACAATCAGGGATACATGGCGGGATGTCCGTAACTTCGGTGCCGACATACAGAAAGATTTGCCTGCAGGTGTGTATGGTCCTTATTATAATGACCGCTTTGATGATGTTTATGGTTCTATCTATGCTATTACAGGTGATGGCTACAGCTACGAGGAACTTCGTCAGCAGGCAGAACGTCTGAGACGTATGATACTCAAGCTTGATAATGTGCAAAAGGTAGAATTGCAGGGTGTCCAGACGGAAAAGGTTTATGTAGAAATCGAAAATGCTAAACTGGCAGAGCTGGGAATAAGCCCTACGGCACTTTCACAGGCGTTGGCGTCACAAAATGACATGACTTCTGCCGGCATGGTAGAAACTAGTACAGATAATGTGTATTTACGCTTCAGTGGTGTTTTTGACGACATTGAGGCTATGAAAAATGTTCCTGTCAATGCTGGCGGGCAGATATTTGCCTTGGGGGATATTGCGACAATCGAAAGAAGATTTTCCGATCCTGCTAATGAACAGATGTTCTTTAATGGTGAACCGGCAGTTGGTGTAGCGGTTTCGATGGAGCCGGGCGGAAATATCATTACCTTAGGTGAAAATCTTGAGGAATTAATCAGCAAGGTACAGGCAGAAATGCCGGTTGGTCTGGAAATTCATGAGGTTTCCGATCAGCCACAGGTGGTTGAGGAATCTATTTCTGAATTTGTCAGCACGCTTAGAGAAGCTGTTATAATCGTTTTGGCGGTAAGCTTTTTAACTCTTGGTGTCCGTACAGGCATGGTAGTTGCTTTTTGCATACCATTGGTATTGGCAACAGTGTTCTGCGGTATGTACATCTTTGGAATTGACCTTCATAAAGTAAGCCTTGGTGCTTTGATTATTGCTCTTGGTCTTTTGGTAGATGATGCCATTATTGCCGTTGAAATGATGAGTGTGCAGTTAGAACGTGGGTTTGATAGATTTCAGGCGGCCTGCTATGCTTTTAAGGCAACAGCAAAGCCTATGCTCACAGGTACACTTATCACCTGTGCTGGCTTTATACCAGTTGCTTTTTCAAAGGGTATGGCGGCAGAGTTCTGTAGTGCATTATTCCCTGTAATCGGCATGGCATTGGTACTGTCATGGATAGTATCGGTTATGGTAGCACCTTTGTTCGGTTATTATCTGATAAAGGTAAAGCCTCATAATGCTGAAAATGGAGATAATCCATATCAGAGCAAATTCTATGTGATATTCAAGGATATATTATTCTGGTGCTTAGTGCACAGGCGAATGGTATTGACTGCAACGGCATTGATGTTTGGCCTTTCTATCGCTATGCTGGGACATATAAAGCAGGAGTTTTTCCCACCGTCTATCCGTCCAGAGATAATTGTGGAAATGCGTCTGCCAGAGGGTTCTTCCTTAAAGGCATCTGCTGATAATGCGGCAAGGTTTTCTGATTTTCTCGATGAACATATGGAGAATATAGAAAATTACTCCTACTATGTAGGCAAAGGCGCACCACGCTTTGTACTTACATTGGATCCTGTACTGCCAGCAAACAATTATGCTCAGTTTGTTGTAGTTGCTAAAGATACGAAAATACGTTCTGAATTAGAGGCTATGATAAGAAGTGAATTAGCAGAGAATTTTACAGAGGTTCGTGCTAATTTGAAAAATATCCAGACGGGACCGCCTGCTCCATACCCTGTTATGCTCAGAGTATCGGGCTATGACCATGATAAGGTCCGCAGTTATGCCAACAGGGTGGCTGAAAGAGTAGCCGCTGATTCCAATAACATAGATATTAATATGGATTGGAATGAAAAGAGCAAGGTTGTTCATCTTGAATTTGACCAGAGCAAATTGCGTGCTATGGGTGTATCGCCAAAGCAGATAGCGCAGACTCTTCATACTGAATTAGTTGGTGCCAGAACGACTCAGTTCTACAGTGGTGACCGTACCATTGACATTGAGTTTCGCATGAAGGATATTGAAAGAAATGACCTTGATAAGCTGAAGAACCTGCCTATTTATCTTGGTGCTAAGGGCTATGTTCCGCTTGAACAGCTGGCAGAAATTACCCTAGAGGCAGAGGATGGGCTGATTTGGCGCAGGGATATGCTTCCTACCGTCACTGTGCAGGCTAATATCAAGGAAGGTACAGCGAATGATGCCACTAAGAGGGCATTGGAGTCTGTAGAGGATATCAGGGCAGAAATGTCCTTGGGATATGACATACAGGCTGGCGGTGCTTTAGAGGATAGCGGACGTTCTTCCCAATTCCTGTTAGTGCCAATTCCTCTGATGATATTTGTCATTATGACGTTGCTGATGTTCCAGCTCCAAAACGGAAAGCATATGATACTTACACTTTTGACAGCTCCACTGGGGATTATTGGCGTAAGCTTCGGTATGCTCATCTTTGGCAAGGCTATGGGCTTTGTAGCACTTATTGGCGTGTTAGCTCTAAGTGGTATGATTATCCGAAATTCCGTAATTCTCATTGATCAGATTCAGAAGCATATAGCTGATGGTGAGACTCCATGGAATGCAGTGGTTGATTCAGCTGTTTTGCGCTTTAGGCCAATTATGCTGACAGCGGCGGCGGCTATTCTGGGTATGGTACCTCTTATGACAAGTACCTTCTGGGGCCCTATGGCAGTGGCTATTGCCAGCGGTTTACTTGTAGCTACGGTATTGACACTTTTGGTACTTCCTGCTATGTATGCGGAATGCTATAAGGTAGAAAAGGAATAAACTATATTTTATACATGAGACAGCCTTGATTTTCAGGGCTGTTTTTAGTTCCTGCTGTGACTGAGTGAGTATATTTCTAAAAATTGCGGAAATTTTTCAAAAATTAAATGTCAAAAAATGAATTTTGTGGTATAATTAATCTGTTACACTAGATTTTAAAGGAGAGATATATAAATGCGTGAATTACTTGAGCTTTTAGAGCATGATGCCCGCCGTCCAGCGGATGAGCTGGCGTCTATGTTACATCGTAGTGAATATGAAGTGCAGAAGCAGATGGAACAGCTGGAGAAGGATGGAATTATCCTTAGCTATAATGCCTTGATTAACTGGGAGAAGTTTGGTGATGATACCGTTACTTCCATTATCGAAGTAAATCTGACTCCTCAGCGTGAGGTTGGCTTTGACGCTATTGCAGAACGTATCTACCGTTTTGAGGAAGTACGTACTGTTTACCTCATGTCCGGTTCCTTTGACCTGCTGGTTATCATTGAAGGCAAGTCTCTGCAGGAGGTAGCTAATTTCGTAGCAACCCGTCTTTCCACTATTGAGGGCGTTACTCAGACCCGCAGTCATTTTATGCTGAAGCCATATAAGAAGGACGGCACAATTATTGAAAATAGAGAAAAAGATAGAAGGTTAGTGATGACACCATGATAGAAACAAAAAATTGGGAAGACAGAATTTCCCCTGCTATAAAAGCTGTACCACCTTCCGGCATTCGTCGTTTCTTCGATATTGCCGCTGAGATGGATGATGTAATTTCCTTGGGCGTAGGCGAGCCTGACTTTGTTACACCTTGGTCTATTCGTGAAAGCTGTGTTTACGGCTTAGAGCAGGGCTATACATCTTATACTGCTAATCGTGGACTTTTGGAGCTTCGTCAGGAAATTTGTAATCTGCAGAAGCGTTCCAACAACCTTGATTACGATGCAAAGACTGACTGTCTCGTGACCGTAGGCGTAAGTGAAGCACTTGATATTGCCCTGCGTGCAATTTTGTCACCTGGCGATGAGGTGCTGATTCCAGAGCCTTGCTATGTATCTTATACTGCTTGCACTACTATGGCTGGCGGTGTGCCTGTACCAGTTCCTACCAAAATCGAAAATGATTTCCGCGTAACACCAGCAGATTTGGAGCCTCACGTTACTGAAAAGACACGCGCTATTCTCATTGGCTATCCTAATAATCCTACAGGTACCATTCTGACCCGTAAGGAAATGGAAGATTTGGCAGATTTCGCTGTAAAGCATGACTTGATTGTAATGTCCGATGAAATTTATGGCGATTTGACCTATGGCGGTGAAAAGCACATATGTTTTGCTTCTCTCCCAGGTATGCAGGAACGCACTATTCTGTTCAATGGCTTCTCTAAGGCTTATGCAATGACTGGCTGGCGTATCGGTTATGCTTTGGCAAATAAGGCTATCATCAGTGCGATGACCAAGATTCATCAGTACACTATGCTGTGTGCACCTATCACCGCTCAGATTGCGGCAGTAGAGGCACTTCGTCACGGTGAAAAGTATATGAAGAAGATGGTTTCCGAGTATGATAAGCGTCGCCGTCTGATTTATGAGGGCTTGCAGAAGGCTGGTCTTAGCTGTTTTGAGCCAAAGGGCGCATTCTATATCTTCCCTGATATTCGTTCTACAGGACTTACCTCTGAAGAATTTGCAGAAAAGCTTCTCATGAAGGAGCATGTAGCTCTGGTACCTGGCAGTGCCTTTGGTGCTTGCGGTGAGGGTTATGTACGTTGTTCCTATGCTACTTCAGTAGCAAATATTTCAGAGGCTATTGCAAGAATAGACCACTTCGTTCAGCATATTAAGAAAAATTAATAATTTTATCATAATGTGGCAGAAGACTCCCACCTCTATAAGTGGGGGATGAATGCCACGTCTACCGAATTTACGTAAGTAATTGAAGGTAGACAA
>CALZDE010000115.1 GCA_945637225.1 uncultured Selenomonadaceae bacterium | reverse complement strand
GAATAAGGTACCCGCCACTTATAGAAGTGGGGGACATCTCTTAGTCGTTATTTTATCCAATAAATCAAGCTTTTCCTGACGGCTTAATTTTTTTAAAGCACATTCCCTGCACATAGCATCATGCTTATTGTCGAAGGTTTCGTAATATACAAGCTTTACTGGCAGTCTGCAACGTGTGTATTTACTGCCTTTTCCAGCATTATGCTGTTTTAATCGTCTATCAATATCAGTTGTATAGCCTGAATACAAAGTTCCATCTGAGCATTCCAGCATGTACGCATATGCAACAGCCTTCAAAATATTTTTCACCACTTTACAAAAAAGACTGTCCCACCTCATTATCTAGTGAGACAGCCCTTGATTTATTTAACGTTAATTTTATTTTGCCTGTTCAGCTACGATTTCGACAGCCTTTTCAAGTGCGGCACCGATATTCTCTGGCTGCTTACCGCCTGCCTGAGCCATATCTGGACGGCCACCACCGCCACCGCCAACAATCTTTGCGGCTTCCTTGATAATCTTGCCAGCATGTACACCCTTGCCAACAGCTTCCTTAGAAGCCTTAACAACTAAGTTTACCTTGCCATCAGCTGCAGTAGCCAATACTACTACACCGCCAGCGAGCTTATCAAGAGTCATATCTGCTACGTCACGGAGAGCATCCATATCTGCAACCTGAACCTGAGCAGCGATTACCTTTACAGAACCTGCATCCTTAGCAGAATCAATGAGGTTAGCGGCATCAGCCTTTGCCTTGTCAGCACTGATAGCCTCTAATTCCTTCTTCATGGACTTGTTATCAGCCAAGGTCTCATCAATCTTAGCTAAAACATCTTCCTCATGGCACTTCAGCTTGGCAGCAGCCTCAGCTACAGCCTTAATCTTTGCCTGAGCATATTCAAGAGCAGCCTGACCGGTAATAGCCTCGATACGGCGAACACCAGCAGCAACACCAGTTTCGCTGATAATCTTGAACATACCAATCTGACCTACATTCTCTACGTGAGAACCGCCACACAGCTCCTTGGAGAAGTCTGCAACAGATACAACGCGAACTACATCGCCATACTTCTCACCAAAGAGAGCCATTGCACCGGAATTAACTGCTTCATCCTTGCTCATATGAGCGATTTCTACATTGGTGCCCTTCAGGATTTCACGATTTACTAATTCCTCAACATCAGCTAACTGCTGAGCGGTTACAGGCTCAAAGTTGGAGAAGTCAAAACGCAGACGGTCTGCATTTACAGAGGAACCTGCCTGATTTACCTGAGAACCAACTATCTTCTTCAAAGCAGCCTGCAGAAGATGGGTTGCAGTATGGTTACGAGCGGAAGCCAGCTTTACGTTCTGGTCAACCTTAATCTCTACAGTCTCGCCAACCCTCAGCTGACCTTCTTCAACGTAAGAAACATGGTAAACAGTACCATCAGGTAACTTCTTAGCATTGGAAACCTGAATACGGCCTAACTCACTGGTCAGAACACCGCAGTCACCAACCTGTCCGCCACCCTCTGCATAGAAAGGAGTAACGTCAAGAATAATACCTGCTTCCTCGCCATCCTCTAAAACGTCTGCCAGCTGGCCATCCTTCCAGATAGCTACAACCTTACCCTGACGAGCGGTGAGGTCAACCTTCAAAGCAGAAGTATCAATATTCTTCAAATCAGGAACAGCAAAACGCTGATTGTCTGCACGTGCAGCACGAGCACGGTCACGCTGAGCCTGCATTTCCTTATCGAAAGCATCCTTGTCTAATTCCATGTCATTCTCATGGAGAATTTCATCGGTAAGCTCCCAAGGGAAACCGAAGGTATCATATAACTTGAAGCCCAGTACACCATCAAGTACATTCTTGCCAGCAGACTTTGCTTCAGCGATATAGCTGTTTAATAACTCAGTGCCCTGCTCCAAGGTTGCAGCAAAACGGTCTTCCTCCAGGGAAATAACCTTCTTGATGTAATCCTTCTTCTGCTCCAGAGCCTCAAAGTCGGATGCACCAGCATAAATAGCACAAACTGCATCAACCGCCCCTTCAAGGAACTTATCCTTGATACCCAGCATACGGCCATGACGGATAGCACGGCGAAGGATACGGCGCAATACATAGCCACGGCCCTCGTTAGATGGCAGGATACCATCCATAATCATGATAGCCATAGAACGTGCATGGTCAGCAATAACCTTCAGGGAAATATCAGTATTTTCATCCTTGCCATATTCCTTATTGGATACCTTAGCAGCATACTCAATAATAGGGAACAGCAGGTCGGTCTCGAAGTTGCTCTTCTTGTTCTGAATAACAGAAGCAATACGCTCAAGGCCCATACCAGTATCAATATTCTTGTTCTCTAACTCATTGTACTGGCCATCCTCAGTACGGTCATACTGAGTAAATACGTTATTCCAGATTTCCAGATAACGGTCACAGTCACAGCCTACTCCACAGGTAGGACTGCCACAGCCACGTTCCTCACCTAAGTCGATATAAATCTCAGAGTCAGGACCGCATGGGCCAGGGCCAATCTCCCAGAAATTGTCATCAAGACCAACAATATGAGTTGGGTCAAAGCCAGGCTGAGCTTCCCAAATCTTGCGAGCCTCATCATCCTTTGGATAAATGGTAGCCCACAGCTTATCTTTTGGCAGCTCCAAAACTTCTGTCAGAAATTCCCATGCCCAAGGAATAGCTTCCTTCTTGAAATAATCGCCGAAGGAGAAATTACCCAGCATTTCAAAATAAGTCTGATGGCGGGCAGTACGGCCAACATTCTCAATATCACCAGTACGTACACAACGCTGGCTGGTGGTAATACGTGGACGAGGTGGCTTTACCTTGCCAGTAAAATATGCCTTAAAAGGAGCCATACCAGCACCAATCATCAGCAGAGTAGGGTCATTCTCAGGAATCAGGGATGCACTTGGCAGTCTCAGATGTCCTTTCTTCTCAGCGAAGAACTGAAGATAAGCTTCTCTCAGTTCATTACCTGTCATCTGTTTCAAAAAAATCTACCTCCAAACGGGCAATACTTGATTTGCCCTAATGAAATACATATCACGTAACGCAAATATCAATTCACGCTAACTTTTTAATTATAACACAACACAACATACTAATTCAAGAAAATAAAGAATTTATTTTACAGCATGAGGATTGTAAATGTAGTATTATGGAATATGTTGTACATACGTCCACTGTAATCACCATAGGTTGGGCAGAACTCGCCAAAGGAGTACATCCCGCTCATGGACATATTAGCAGGAATTACAGCTACATAGCCATCTGACTCTGCCTTTAAGTCATTAATGAATGTCATAATTCGGGAAGCACAGGATGTAACAAGGATAGTGCTGTAATTATAACCGCATTCACGTCCTTCACGGACAATTTCAAAAGCCTTCTTAGCCGCATTCTGCACAGAAGAACGAATATCTGCACGGTTCAGCAGGCACAAGTGAATCTGAGCGCCTTCTGGAATATTGCCAATGAAGATACCACGACCAGCACTGTCAATACTGTTCATATGGCGCATTTTGTTAATTTCATCACCATAAGGAGTCTCATAAGTAACCATCAGTGGCATACCAACGGTTTCTGTAAAGGCATCCTGTTCATCAGTTGGGTGCATGCCTATCATTTCCATAGCATCCACGAAGGTTCTTGTACCAAGACGGGCTACGGAATTAGAGGTACAGCCATGTGCAGTAGCAGAAAATTCTGCTTCCTGACGGATGGAATACTCATAAATGGTACGTGGACGGACATTACCGCTGATAAGAACCATACCCAGTGCATGAACTCTTACTTCATTATTGTAAATAACTCGGCAGTCGTCAAAAATAAAGGAATCGGAAGCGTAACCGCCATATATAGGTGAGCAGTCGCTGACTTCATCTATAACAGCTACTACCTCATCACCTACCATGCCAGGTACGCGGTTTACATATGAAAGAATGATTTTTTCCTTCTCGGACTGCTTTTCCGCTAATTCCTTGTAAAGCTTCTGAATTTCATCCTTCGCATTATGCTTATTTAATTCAGGAGTGATACCAGCATGAAATTCTACATCATCAGCAGTTAAGACCTGCAAGGAAATTCCCTGTGTGGTATAGCCCTTTGCCTGTGTAAACATGGATATAGCTGTACTGCCAAGAATAGGAAAATCTACATTAGGTAAAAGGCGCTCCATTAATTCTTCAAAATCTGTATCTGGGTGAGCAAAAAGTATACCTACGGTACTAGTAAGAAGCTCAAAGCTCTCTATTTGTTTAAGAAGCTCTGCAACCCCAACTTCCAGGTCATCCATTTCCTCTGTATAAACAGCAATTGATTTCATTATCTATCTCCCCATTTGCTCTATTTCCATTCTTCGATAAGTTCTTCCAGAGTATCGTAATCAAAGTCTTCTTCAGCTTCCTTCATCTTATCCAAAAGCTGGCGATGCTCATCACTTACCTTATATTTTTTCATACGCTCTAACAGTTCCCCTAAACCGTCAAGATCATAATCAGAAATCGCAGAGTGCATATCCTCAATTACTTTATCTAATTCATTCTTAGAAATATCTGCCAATTCTTCTGCCTGCTTCTGATGGAAAAGTTCATCAGCAAACTTCTCACTGACGGAAGCAATTACGCCCGCATACATGGCAATCAGCTTATCAAAGCCCTTCTTAATCAGCATGTAATCACCATTTTTGCCAGCCATCTCATGCTGACGTGCTAATTCAGAAAGCTCATCCTCGCCAATAAGCTTGGCAACACTCTTTAACGCATGAACCTCAATTACGTAATTATCGTAATCTTCCTTTTCTACTAAATCACCCAAAAGCTTCAGCTTCTTACGTCCATCACTGTATACCTGACGAAGAATTTCTTCATCAACAATATCCTGCTTAGTAGAAAGAGGTTTATCAAGTTTAGTGATATATGCTTCCGGCAGGAATTCACGCAGACAGTCGTCCAAATCCTTCGCTTCCAAAGGCTTTGCTAAGAAACCGTTAAAGCCCATCTGCATATACTGTTCCTTCATACCACTGATTGCATTGGCAGTGAGGGCGATTATGACACTGTCCTTATGCTCCGGAATTTCCCTTATCTTAAGCATAGCTTCCACACCATCCATAACTGGCATCATGTGGTCCATGAAGATAATATCGAACATTTCCTTTTCCAAAAGGCTTATTGCCTGAGCACCGCTCTCCACTAGAGAAACCTGCAATTTATAAGGGTTCATCATACCTTCGGCAACCTTCAGATTTACCTTATTATCATCTACAATGAGAACCTTCGCCTTTTCAGCACTGAAGGTATACTCAAAGAGCTTCATGGAGGACAGGCAGTCTTCCTTGCTGATTTTGCCGATTGGCTTCCAGTCATCAACTTCATTTCTGATGTGCCATGTAAAGGTAGTGCCCTTGCCGTATTCACTCGTAACCTCAATATCACCGCCCATAGCACAGCAGAGACGCTTGGAAATAGCAAGACCAAGACCAGTACCCTCAACGGAACGGTTTCTCTTGGTGTCTACCTGTTCAAAGCTGGAAAACAGCTTGCGGAGGTCGGCTGGCTTAATGCCAATACCAGTATCAGTTACGCTGGAATAAATATCAACAGAATGCTCGCCCTTTTTGTCCCACCACATTTTGAGGGTGATGTGACCATCATGAGTAAACTTGACGGCATTATTTAAGATGTTAATAAGAATCTGCTTAATGCGGATTTCATCACCGATCAGGCTGTAAGGCAAATCCTCGGCAATCTCCAGCACCAAATCAACAGGCTTATCCTGCAAACGGATATTAATCATAGTAGCCACATCATTGATAATGGAAGACATCTGATAAGGCACATTGATTATTTCCATCTTGCCTGCTTCAATCTTGGAAAAGTCAAGAATATCATTGATGATAGCCAAAAGTGACTGTGAAGCACTCTTGATAAGAAGTGCATTTTCTCTGGCAAAAGAGTCCGTAGTATCACGAATGATAAATTCCGACATACCGTTGATGGCGTTCATAGGAGTACGGATTTCATGGCTCATGTTTGCCAAGAAGCTTGATTTAGCGCGGTCAGCACTCTCTGCTCTCTCCTTGGCAGCTATGATATCTGTAATTTCTACTAATACCAGCATGACACCAGCAATTTCATCATTCCTGTTGATGGCGGGGCGGATATAGATATCATAGATTTCCTCAGTACCAAAAACCTCTAATCTGTCCATGTACTGAGCATTTCTGCCTTCCTCAAGAGCCTCTACGCAACGCTCCATCATGTGCCTCTGAGCACCAGGTGAAAGAAATCTCTGAAAAACCTCATTGATAGGAACGCCATCATTAATAGCTTCACGGCTATAGAAGGTCTTCTGATAAAAGGCATCCGTAGCCATAACGGTATACAAATCAGTATCCAGCATTATAGAAATATTTGGGGAATTTTGCAGGAGCATTTCATTATAAAATACCTGTTCTCCCTTGGCATGCTCACTATAATTGCGGAAACGGTTTGCCTGGTCATTCAAGTTGCTTAATATCTTATTGGATTGTAACAGACGTTTTATTTCACGATCAGCCTTTTTTAAAGACAATTTTAGTGCCTTTACTTCGGCTTTTAAATCCTTTTCTTCGTCCACTTAGGCATCCTCCCCTGGCATATACTTCGCTACCAGATCCAAAAGATTATCCTTCTTAAAAGGCTTTGTCAGCATATCAAGACCGCC
>CALZDE010000114.1 GCA_945637225.1 uncultured Selenomonadaceae bacterium | reverse complement strand
TTTGTGATATACTTTTGTAAGAAGATTTTTACTAAAAAGGGGGATTTGCCATGCCAGAAATGCCTGAGCTGGAAACTATACGCCGTACTTTGGAACCGCATTTAAAGGGTCGCCGTATCATGCAGGTAGAGGTGCTTCTCTCTCGACAAATCAAATGGCCGGAGCCGGATCAGTTTGTGGCAAGATTGGTGGGCTGTACCATTGAAAGGCTGGAACGGAAGGGAAAATATCTTCTGCTGGTTTTAGATAATGATATTCACCTTGTTTTTCATCTTCGTATGACAGGTCAGCTTTGTTATCGGGAAAAGGGTGCTGCGGATGGAACTCATTCAAGAATTATATTTAATCTTGATGGCGGTGACAGGCTGATTTATGGTGATGTTCGCACTTTTGGTACTCTTTACGCTATGAAGCCGGAGGAGCTTCCAAAAATTCAGGGATTGGCGGAGCTGGGCCCTGAACCGCTTAGTGAGGAGTTTACCATTGATTATCTTAGAACGGCATTAGCTAAGAAAAAAACTAAGATTAAGGGCTTTCTTCTTGACCAGAGCAAAATCGGCGGTCTTGGTAATATATATGTGGATGAGGCACTTTTCCTTTCGGGCATTCATCCATTAAGGACTGCTGGTTCTGTGACTGAGGAGGAACTGCCAAAGCTTCATGAAGCTATTAACCGGGTAATTCGTGAGGGTATCGAGGACGGTGGTACTACTTTTAGGGATTACCGTAATGGTGATGGCGGTAAGGGAAGTCATCAGGAAAATCTTTTTGCTTATGGCCGTGATGGTGAGCCATGCCGTGTGTGTGGTACTGCTATGGAAAAAATTCGTGTGGGAGGCAGGGGCACTCATTTCTGTCCTAAGTGTCAGCCTTTTGAGGTGTGATTATGCGTATTATTGGTCTTACTGGAGGAATTGCCAGTGGAAAAAGCACTGTTTCCAAGGAACTTCAGGCTTTGGGAGCAGTAATTATCGATGCAGATAAAATAGCGTGGCGCTTGGCTGAGCCGGGTGGCGCTATTTGGCAGGAATACTATGACCGTTATGGTGATGTTGTAATAAATGATGACAACAGTCTCAACCGTCGGGCGGTGGCTGAACGTGTATTTGCTGACAAATCAGAGCTTAAGTGGATGAATGAAATGGCGCACCCTCTTATCAGGGCAGAGCTTGTCAATAAGGTGAAGGCTCTTAGCGCACAGGAGGACGATTTAGCTGAGGAAATGATTGTGGTACTGGATGTGCCACTATTGTTTGAAAGCAAATGGCAGATTTTAGCCAACGAAACATGGCTGGTATATACCACCTATGATTTGCAGGTAGCCAGACTGAAGTCGCGTAATAACATGAATAGAGAAGAAGCTGAACAGCGCATTGATTCTCAGATGAGTATGGAAGAAAAGCGAAGCATGGCTGATTTTATTATTGAAAATACTGGTACACGTGAGGAGCTTTTGAAGGATGTTCATCATTTATGGAACAGGCTCGTAAAGAAGTAATATTTCATGTCGAAAATATAGGTTATTCGTCTAGTTTAGCAATAAAAATAGGACAAATGACATAGATACATTGTAGCAAAAATCAAGTATAATTATTTTATGCTAGCAAAGTGATATTTGCTTAATAAAATGTGTAACTAGGTCAGGTAACGAATATGCAATTAACATATGCTATAGATGAATACGAAGATTTATATTTTGGGGGAAGCAATATGACTGACGATCTGCAAAAAAGGCTTCAGCAGAGACAGACTGTCCGTCTTCAAGCAGCTTTTATGGTGGGGTTAGCCATCATGATAGTGTCTTTTGCGGCATATTTCCTCTCTCAGACTGAGGACGTACAGAAATCCTATTTATATCCTTACCCTTATAAGGAAACTGTAACCAAATATAGCAATAAATATGGTATGGATAGCGCATTGGTAGCAGCTGTTATAAAAACTGAAAGCAGGTTTGAACTGGATGCTAAGTCACACCGAGGAGCTTTGGGACTTATGCAGCTCATGCCTGACACTGCGAAGTGGATTTCCGGTCAGATTGAGGATGATAACTTTTCTTTTGATAATATAGGCGACCCTGATGTAAATATCTGCTATGGTACATGGTATCTTTCAACTCTCATGAGGGAGTTTGAGGGGAATGAGGTGCTTTCTCTGGCGGCTTACAATGCTGGTATCGGCAATGTAAAGTCATGGATGATAGAGTACGGCTGGACGTATGATTTTCGTGATGTAAATGCAATTCCTTTTGGTGAAACGAGGGAATATGTTAAATCCGTTTTGCGTACCAAAATAAAATATAAGGCATTGTATGCTCAGTAAATAAATTATCCCTGCCGTGGTTATGCGTGACAGGGATTTTAATTTGTGAAATTATTCTTCTAGGTGGATAATATGGCGTATATCCTTTAAGTGTGATATTTCCAAGATATCCTGCTCTAAGTGATTAATGGTGGTATCTGGATGTTTTAACATATAATTTATAACCTTGGCAATTGTATAGGTAAGAAAATTCAGAGTATCCTGCTTCATCAGTGAGGAATTGTATTCCGTGATTATGCAGTAGTTGCCTTCCTTGGTGAAATCTACATTGACGATTAAATAATTCCTGCCCATCTGCGGGTGAATCCAGAGATATTCCAGTGGCTTATCCTCAAGGAAGAATTTCTGTTTGGAAGCAATACTGTCAATGGCTCTGAAATTAAAGGTAAGGCCAGCATCGTGGTGAGTATCGTTATAGAAATGGGTAAATGGATAGAGAGAATTTCTCGTGATTTCCTTCATTTCTGACTGAATATTTTTCAGATAGCCTATGATGGTCATATCTTTTTTTACAGTGGTAATAGCAGGCAATGACTTTTCTATCATACCAAAAGTAGTTTTTAATTTAGTACTATTACGACCATGATACTCAGCAGAATAGCATACTGTTTCTTCATCAGAAAGTATGGAAAGAACGTAGCTGAGGGCACCCTGAAACAAGATATTTACCCTGAGGTCTTGCTCTTTACAGAAGTTGTCACATACCGTTCGTTGAATGCCACAGCGGTCAATGATTAATTTGCCGTCAGTATCACCTGTATTTTCCTCTAATGTGAAGAAATGCGTATTGGCGAATTTTTCTTGAAAATACTGCTTGGCATTCTGATAATTTTCACTGTGAAATGCTATATCTTCTCCAAGGCTGGCATAGTAAAGGTCAATCTCCTCTTTGACAACATCTTTTTCATTGTAAATATTAGATAAAATGTTGTTGAAAAATACAGTTGAATAGGAATAGGCATCTGCTATGGTGTGATGAATGTTTATTAAAAGAAAGGTTCCTGTCTCAGTGGTTATCAGTTCAAAACGGGCCAGTGCTTCACCGCCAGCAATATCGAAGGGACGAAGAAATGTGTCTTGAATGTATTTTGTCATTTCCTTATGGTTCAAGTTATGACTTTTTACATTTATTTTGATATTTTCATCATATCCCTGCTGTAATTTATTATTCTTTGTCAGAAAACGTGTCTTTAATACAGGCAGGAAGTCAATAGCCTTATGTAAGGAGGTAACGAGTTTTTCCCTTGAAATAGACCGAGGAATGGCAGTAATTGTCGATAGGTTGTAATAAGTTACCTGAGGATTTTCCAGACATTCCAATAGTACGCCTTTTTGTGATTCTAGTATTGGATATAGTATCATAGAGATGTTTCTCCTAAGCTAATGTTGCGTGATACTTGCTTATCATTTTTACTGGCTGATAGGATTCTTTAGCCTTGCGCAGTCCCTCAAGTCCCATGTCCTCCTCTCGGTTGATGTAAGTCATGGACTGCCACTCATTTTCGACAAACTGCTGATTTATCATAGGATATGCACCGCGTATAGAGGCATGGGCCTTTTCAATGTGAATTACGGCAGTATCATCGTTGAGCTGTTCGCCTATGCTAAGTGCGACAACCTCATTATCAATCATCAGGACGCCGCCTTTCAGCTTGAAATACTGAAAATCATCGAGAATTTCAAAAAGGCCTGCCTTTTCTACCTTAATGAAAGGATCGCCGGGATTTTTCTGATTGTAAATCTTGTACCAGCTTTCTAAGAAGTCTCGGCACTGAGGTATTATTTCATCGGTGATAGGCAGATACTGAGCCTGTGGATAGGTCTGCTTGAAGCTGTTGATATGATTGCGCTTTGACTGGAATTTTCGGCCAGCTAAGGTCAGCAGGTCTTCCATAGCATATACGTAATCTGCATCATCACGGTCACTTCCCAAGACAAAATCTGCATTGTGATAACGCTCCAGCTGTTTAGCGAAGCTTTCTTCTAAGCCTGAAAAATAAAGAGGGAATCCTGACTGGTCAAAGTAGTCTATAATGGTGCTGATAGCCTTTTTAGTCTTGTTTATAGAACCTAAAGGCTGTAATGCCATTAGCTTGCCATTGTATTTACATACCATATATAGTACTTCGTGGTCGATAGCCCAGCGCACATGATATGGTTTTCTCCACAGATACAGATTGGTAAAATTGAGGCGAGCATTTTCATGATAATCGTTTTGGAAAAAGGTATCAAGAATATGTTTATCCTGCTTTTCAAGTTCTTTAAATTCCATAATTTTTCCTCCTAGAAAAAGCAAAGGTATTTATTATTTTTATCGATTTTTCATATTATTTGTGGTATACTAAAAATAGTATATTTTCGCGAGGTGTTTTTTAATGCGCAAATTGTTTTTAAAGGCATTTCTTCTTGCAGGAATGCTTATTGCAGGCTTTGGCAATATTGTTTATGCTAAGAATGTGCCTGTAACGGATATGTTTCCAGAGGATTTTACACAGGAATGTATCACCCGTGTCATATCTCAGGGCAGGGAGTTAAAGATAAGTGATTTGGAGAACAGGCCGGAACTCAGCAATATTGAAGGTTTGGACGCATGGACTGCCCATGTTGTTCGTGATGATGGCAGAGCTCTGATGACACTTCAGACCGATAAGAACGCAAATGACGCCATTATGTCTATTTTCCTTACGATTTCCTATGATGATATGGATAAGGAAAGTTCTCCACAGTCAAATCTGATTGTAGCAGACGATTTTCTAAGTGTGCTGGCAGGTGCTCTTGGCATGAATACTCAGGAGTCTGGCAAGCTGTTTCGTCAGAATTTCGTAGAACATCCGACAGATTCTATATGGTGTCCAGCTCTTGGCAAATCCATCGTTTACAGCATTGTGCGTAATGATGAGTGGAAGCTTTATTACTTCATGATTTTTGCTACAGATGTCAATCCTGATGAACCAAAGGCAGAGGAGGCTCCTGCTGTAGAAGCTACAGCAACCGAGAACAATGAAGCTGATGAGTACTACGAGGAAGATTAATCGTTTTCATCTTCGTCATCAGTTGGTTTATCCTCTGGCGGATTGTAGGTACAGTGAATTTTTTCTATGCGGTAGCGGTCAAGCTTCAGAATTTCAAAGGTGAAGTCTCCCCATGTAAACTGTTCGCCTGCCTTTGGTATATAGCCAAACTGTGAGGTGGCAAAACCGCCCATGGTCTGATAATGGTCTTCTTCTTCGGCAGGAAGCTCGTCAATATCGAATTTTTCCTTAAAATCATCAATGGAGCAGAGGCCGTCAATGTGCCACTCATTATGATTTTCACCGCAGGCTATGATGTACTGTGGGTCCGGCTCGTCAATGATGTTTTCACCGATAAGCTCAAGGAGAATGTCACGCAGGGTAATAAAGCCTACGACACCGCCGTATTCATCCATTACCATAGCTTCCTGATGACCTGTTTTGCGGAACTGCTCTAAAACCTTTAAGGTTTCCATGGAGCGAGGTACGAAAAGAGGTTTTCTGATAAAGTTGTTTATATCTAATTTCTGATGGTCGATAGCCGCATCAAGAAGGTCCTTGGCGTAGATAACACCGCAGAAATCGTCGAGACTGCCACTGCCGACTGGAATAATCAAATCGGGGTTGCTCTTGATGATATTGAGATTGTGTTCAGTGGAATCCTCCAAATCGAGCCATACCATCTGAGTACGTGCTGTCATAAGAGAGTAAGCCTTCTGGTCGCTCATGTGGAAAATGCGGTCAACCATAGCCTGCTCAGTCTTTTCAAAGGTTCCATCCTCGGTGCCCTGTTCAATAAGGTCTTTTACTTCATCCTCAGTGACAGTATCCTCGACTTTATGGCTGATACCAAGTATGTTCAGGATTACTTTGGCAGAGAGGGAAAGTATACCGACAATAGGCTTTGTCCAAAAGATAAGACGGCGCAGGGTCTTCTGACATTTCATGAGAGTACGCTCTGGTGTCTGCAGGGCAAGACGGCGAGGTATGAACTCACTTAGCATCAAGGTCAGATAGGTGACTGCTGTGATACTGATAGCAAGGGATATTGGTCCATGAAGCGGTAAATGCTCCATGTAAATATCTAATATCTTTTTATCTATAAAATCAGCAATCAAGACACCAGATACAGTACCAAGAAGAATGCTGATTAATGTAATGCCAATCTGAATAACAGTCTCTGCAGGCTCAGGGTCTTCAAGTATTTTTAAGGCTCTCAAAGCGTCCTTGTTGCCATCGTCAGCTAGCTTTTCTAAACGGCTTTTATGGCTTTCAAAGAGAGCTGTTTCTGATAGTGCAAAAAATGCGTTTATAAAAATAAGTATACATATGATTGTGATTATTAACGGGATAGACGGGTTGTCCAAGTTAAAGCACTCCTTTACTAAATAAAAAAACTGTAATTTATCCCTATATTTTAACACAAAAATTAAAATTAGTGAATAGTGATTTTCAATTATAACGCCCTCAATCATGAAAATGCAACAAGCATTTTCTTCCTATGACAGC